>CADCTM010000509.1 GCA_902805485.1 uncultured Coleofasciculus sp.
TAATTACGCACCATCCCAGCAAGATGAAAGGCAAACAAAGGTGCAACAGCATTCCCAACTTGATTAAAACAACCCGTTTCACTTCCTACAAATTCAAACCAATCAGGAAAACTTTGCAAACGCGCCGCTTCTCTTAAAAGTAAACGCCGCCGCCGTCCATCAGGTAATTTAATCCGCTGCATATCACCTGTTGCTCCTGCTAAGTTTCTACAAGTTAAAGTTCTAGCTGGCTTATCTAAATGCAGATCACGGGGACGTTTGCAAAATGAAGCTTTTTCATACTTGGCGACATACTGCTCCATACTAGAAGTAAGAAATCTAGATTCAGGAGGAGATTGAAAAGCTAGTTCGCCTAAAGCTTCACCTGCACTTATTTTATTTTCTACTACTTTAGAAAAACTAAACTGTCCTTTATGACCAACTACAATCAGACGCTGACGATTTTGAGGAACACCAAAGTCAACAGCATTTAATAATTTCATTTCAATCACATAACCCAAAGCTTGAAGTGCTTGAGTAACTTCATCTAAATACCATTTGTTTCGATAAAGCAAACCCCGGACATTTTCAAACAGCCAGATTTCAGGGCGAAGCCTTTCAACGGCACTAATGAAAATCGGAAAGCCATCTCGTGAGTCCTTTAAACCTTGTTGTTTACCGCCTACACTAAAAGGTTGGCAAGGTGGACCACCAATTACTACAGGTGCAGCAGGTAATTTTGTATCTGTAGTTAAAACAGTTTGAGTACAGTCACCTTTTAAATTTCTTCTATAAGTCGCACAAGAATCAGCATCCATCTCAAATCCAAGAGTCTCGAAACCCTGGGCTTCAAAACCTAGTGATAAACCACCACATCCCGCAAATAGGTCTAGTACTAGTGGACTGCGAGATTTAGAGGGTTGAAGTACAGCATTAATTTTGTCTACGTAACTCATGTTCAGCCATAGCGCGATCGATACTTCTGTATTGTCCTTATGAAGTCGCCATGAGGGAACTGATGATTTAATCTTAGCTGAGTTAAACTAGCGGCGGATGCTAAAAGTTCATTGCCCTTCCCGTAATTGTGACGAGTAGGGAGTGGGGAGGGAAAGCAGCTCAGTGGTGCAAATATGGCTGCAGAAATAATCCCGACAGATGCAATGTTGATGAGTAAGTAAGGTATTAGGGCAGCTCTACCAAAGTAACGTCCCGCTTGTCTTGAAGCTCTGGAGCTGAAGTGGCGGGAGATGGGTGCTAAGTAGAAGGATTTGCTGGAAAGGTATTTTCCGGTGGTGGTGCAATTTGGTCTCAATTGATATCAAGAACGCTCTTCGTACCACCGATGAGAAGGCACTTTTGAGCAGGTGCAATTCTTCGCAAGACAAATCGCCCTTATTTTTAGGGAAATCCTTATGTGCTGTGGTATCGTGTGCCTCCGCGATTTTCGTCGGCATCAACTTGGCATGGCGTACCCGTTTCTAACCACTCTTCGGCATCGCATCACACCCCGTTCTAGAGAAAACTCCAATAGATAACAATATCAGACAGATATGAAAAAACAACCCGGACTAGAGATTGCCGAATATGTCTCCCTTGCTGGCTCCGTCTTGGGCACTGTCATCGCGGTGACATCTGGGAAATTGGTTTTTGCTGCTGCTCCCTTGACTGTGGCGCTCTCGCTTAACCTGATTAATCGCCGTCGGTTCCAGCAGGAGACAATGGACTATACCAGTGGCATCCTCACTGAGGCACAAGAAGCTTTTCAATCGTTGCATCAGCAAGTCCAGGCGCTGCCAGCTCTTAATCTTCAGCTAGATACGATTAACCAGAAGTTTAATACTAGACCAGAGCTACAAGCGCTTAAGCAGTCAGAAAACGCGATCGCACAGCTTTCTGAGCGCCTTGATACCCTGACACTACCTCTGAATAATCAATCTAAAGCTCTAGAGGTTGACCTTGGTCGTGTTGGAGAAGCGATCGCAGATATCTATAATCAACTCAATGCGATTACCTCACGCCTTGAAAAGCCAACATCATCAAAAGTTGACTTAACTATTCTTGAAAGTGCGATCGCTTCGACGAATGCTCAACTCAATGCCTTGACATTACGTTTAGATCAGTTACCGACGCCACAAGCGGTTAATCTCAGTGAGGTAGAACAAGCGATCGCTTCGACGAATGCTCAACTCAATGCCTTGACATTACGTTTAGATCAGTTACCGACGCCACAAGCGGTTAATCTCAGTGAGGTAGAACAAGCGATCGCTTCGACGAATGCTCAAT
>CADCTM010000510.1 GCA_902805485.1 uncultured Coleofasciculus sp.
TTTTGATTCGGCAAACGCACTTGAATTGTTTCGCTTCGATCTGCTTTACTGGCACGAGAGGTAATTGGTAGTTGAATTCCAACTTTCAGACGAGTTAATCCTAAACTTTGTCTTATTGATAAAGTTTTCTGGAGTAAGTCATATTCAGCCGCTTGATTGCTAAGATTGGAAGCTGAACGGTCATATTCAGTTTTTATACAACCATCCTGTTCGCAAGAATTAGTCGCCACATTCACAATTTGGATTTGTGCCAATGGCACTTCCGTAACCGCGTTACGAGAACTTTCTAGATAGATATAGTGACGGCTATCTGTCGAGAAACCAGAAAGTCGTCGAGACGCCTTAAAAACCGTTGCCAAAACTTGAGAGTCAAGCAACAAAAAGGCGATCGCACTAAAGGACAGTGACACCAAGAAAAAACGCTTGATCATCATTTTCAATTATCGCGCAACAACAGGGTGCGTAGTCGATTTAGTGCCGCCGCTAACTCAAACCGACGAAACAACACTAAATCTCCTTCCGGGAAACTAGTTAGTATATCTAATCCTTGGGACTCAAGATCTGCCATTACCCGATCTAAGATCTCTGGCAGTGTGCTACAACCATCTATATAGCGCTTTCCATAAACCATACCTAAAGCGATCGCTTTTAATTGTCCAGTCTCCACGATTTGCTCAACTGCCGACAAATCAATCTCCTCATTACCAAAGATAATTTCATCCACATCCCGAACTTTCAACTTAACATCCCGTTGCCCACGACTGGGGTCTATACTGTCAGATAACGGCACTCGCCTTGTAATATTACCAAAGTGTTCGCCACCTTCCGGAGTGCGTTCCATTATATTAGCTTTAGCAATTGCCTTGGCTTTTTTAGTAACATCTTCTGGTTGAAAGTTTTCCATTGCAATTACCTGATCAGCAACATCAAAGTAATCGCCGCTACCACCCATGACTAAGATTGTAGAAACGCCATATTCAGTATAAAGTTGCCGCACTTTGTCGATAAACGGAGTAATCGGTTCTTTTTCTTTGGCAATCAACTGTTGCATTCGGCGATCGCGAATCATAAAATTAGTTGCCGCCGTATCTTCATCCACCAATAAAACCCTTGCCCCCGCTTCCAACGCCTCCATAATATTCGCCGCTTGGGAAGTACTCCCACTAGCGTTTGTTGTGGAAAATTGACGAGTAGAACGACCTTGAGGTAATTGATTAATAAAGGGCGAAATGTCTACACTTGCCACACTCCTGCCATCCTCCGCCCGAATTTTCACCGCCGTCGGATCAGTAACAACTAATTCTCGTCCATCATCGGGAATGTGGTTGTAGACGCCCAACTCAATTGCTTTAAGTAAGGTCGATTTTCCATGATAACCGCCGCCAACAATTAGCGTAACACCCACAGGAATACCCATTCCTGTCACTAACCCTCGATTTGGGCAGGTAAATTCAACTGGCAACGCTGGAGACTGAAATGCCACGCCTGCCGCTAACAAAGGTTGATCATCAACACCACTACGTCGGGGTAAAATTGCCCCATCAGGAATGAATGCCACCAGTCCCCGCACCGCCAGTTGTTGACGCAACCAGTCAGCATCTTCAACGGTTTCAACGTGATGTTTAATTGCCGCCGCATCCAACGATTGATATTTGATACTGTCAACAATTTTCGGAATATCATCGCATAACATTTGTGCCGCCTGACGCCCTGCAATTTGACGTCCACACGCAGGTAAGCCAACAATAAAGCGTACTTCTACAAATTCATCACTAATAAAAACGGAGGTACGTTTAATAACTGATTGTCCGATATTAGTAATCGCAATTAATCCACTATTTCCAGTCCCTCTGCGACTGCTAATATTTTGTGACGCTTGACAAAAAGATCGGGTTATGAAATCTCGAAGGGCGATTTCTCGGCTATGGTTTTGATAAAGGTTACGGGGAAAACCCGCGACTGATTGCGCTAACTGCACCCGTACCTGACTAGGGATAGCAAAAGGATCGCCTTGCACGCGGTCAATTATTAATGTGAATTCTGGGAAATAGTAGCTTCCTTGAATCGATTTGTAGGCTTTGTAACCCCGGCAATCAAGTTGCAGTAGTTGTTGTCGTAAGTTATCTTGATTGAGCATATTTGATATTTTATACTTACCAGATTACCCATTAGGAAATCACAGTCGTTTTGAATTTCTCGGTACAGACAAACCTGTAGGGGCGGATTTTGAAGAGCAAAGAGTTGGTTTGAATACTGAT
>CADCTM010000511.1 GCA_902805485.1 uncultured Coleofasciculus sp.
GAGATATGGCAAAGCTATCAGTCTCTCCGAATGACTCCTGAAGAGTTTCTGTCCATCTGGGATGTATCGCGTGAAGAATTGGCAAAACTTTGTGGCAAAAGCCTCAGTACGGTCAATCATTGGTTTTCCAAAGGAAGGTTGATAAAACACCTGCCCCTGCAAACTGCTAGGCAAATACTGTTGAGCCACCCATTGATAAAGGCACTAATAGTATCGAAGTGGTATTTGCCTGCTTTTGAACAGAATGTAGGATTGTTGTCAATCGTTTTCACGGTTTGGCTCTATCTCTTCAAGCTGGCTCATTCGCAGCTCTAGTTCCTGAACTTCAGCCTTAAGCCTTTGTTCATCAGAGGCAGTAGGTTTACTTCTATGTAAGCCCTTACCAAGTTGCTCTCGATACAAGCCGACTAACGACCTGAGAGCTGGGATAACTACATCTGTGTAGGTCGATATTGCCAACTGCTGAGTCTCAACTTTTTTTCGATACCCGCCAGTCGAGTCTCTAGCTCAATCCGTAACTCGTTGATATCAGCCTTGACGACCTCGTATCTGCGAATATCCCAGTAATTGAGAATCGCCTCAAGCATTACATCGCTACGGGTACGACCAGACATCTTGGCAATCTCATCAATACGGCCTAAGTCTTCTTGGTCAATTCGCAGCCCTACTGTTGGCTTAGATTGATTGCCGCTCATCTTGTTAACTCGTTAAACACCACCTCTCATTATCTACACGACAGGACAGTAAAAGCACTTATATTTTTTGTAAACTTGTTGCGCTTGTTTACAGCCAGCTCGCTCATTGCTAAGATGATGAAAGTACTTGTTAACCTGTAAAACGCATTAACAAGTGAAATCCACCAACCCCTCCCTCAGAAATGAGTACTTCCTCATACACTCCCGAAGAAGCTGTAGCCCAGTACATCGGTCAGTTTCCGAGCGAATATCTTCTGCAACTCACTCAAACAAAAGACCAGCAGGATTACTGGGGTCATCTAGCTGCTTTTTATTTAATCGTTTCCCAGGGCTGGCAGGCAAGGCTTAAGGGCAATGACCCTTTTATCCAAGCTGTAGAGGACAAAACGATGAACAAATGGTACTACGACGCGATTTGGTCACGAGTTGACTTACTCCAAAGCTTGTGGAAGCTCATCGAAAGTGGACATCCATCGATCGTTAAAGCCGTTATTAACGCTGGACACAACTATCCTTTCCTCGATGCAACTTACTTGTTCGGTCATATCGTTAAAACCTACGCTAACGATACATTCCGCATCTGTCTTAAGGAGTACCACAACATTTCCAACCCCGCGCGGATCAAAGCGTGGAAAATCGCGCGTAAGGCTGCTGCCACTGGCACTATATCGCCCCAAAATTGCAACTTTATCAAAAGTCTTGCTTCCCAATATGAAGGCAAATCCTGGTTGCTGCCTTCCTTAGCAGTAATCTGTGATGTTGCCGCCCCCGGCAACCGAGAGATTCTTGACAAGCTAGCTAATTTATTGGAAGCAGCACAGCAAGATAGGAAAGTAAGTGTAACTGGTTTATCCCGAAAACGCAGCTCTAAGAACTTTGAAAAATTCTTCTCATTTAACTGGGAGCACGGAAAAATCATTCGTGCTAACAAAACTGGCGGAACCTACTCACTTTAACAAAGCGCAACAAAGCTTTACAACAGGGTGCAACCGCTCCATGACTAAAGAGTCACCCTTAGAATTAATTAGTGACTGAAAAATCGCTCAGTCCAAATCAAGTTTTTTCTTGGGAGAATTGTTCATTTATTGCGCTTGGAAATTTACGAGAATTTCCCCAGTTTTGTCGTGGAGATTTCCCGTATTTTTGTTGAGCAAAAAAGGATTCATTGAGTGCTTTAAACTGAACAAAACTTCTAAGAATAGGATAGGAAAGAGAGCGATAATAATAATTAACTAAGACTCGACATCTAGCAAGGAGAATAGCATGAAAATTCAGGGGCACGGTCAAGCGAAGGTTTTAACTCCGCAAGAAAGAGAACTCTTTCTGAATGAAGGTTTGTTATGTCAAAGAGACCGCACTTTAAATGAACTTTGTTATTACACAGCTTGTCGCATATCAGAAGCCCGACAAACACGATATGAAGATGTATTCTATGAAGATCAAGTTCGAGATACTATTGTCCTCAGAAAGTGCATTACTAAAGGTCAACAGGCAACCCGCTCTATTCCTACACATCCCAAACTAGCTCAGTCTTTAGAAAAATATATTCAGGATAGTCGGGAATTGTTGGAAATTAAACAAGTTGTCGAGCAATGGGATTATAAGAGCCTATCTTGCGGCAATGTTTTTAATTCCTTTCAGGAAATCGTTTGTCCAAAATGTGCTAGCCTTGTCATCGCTACAGCAGGTAAAAGCAGAGGTAAACAGCTCTATAAATGTAAAAGCTGTTTGTATCGCTTTCTAGTCAGAACGGCTTTTGTCGAGTATCCAGAATTAAAAGATGCCGTAATTCGTTTAGGAGTTTCCAGCTCGATGACTTATGGCTTTCTCTTCTTAAATTCTAAAAATCCTTACCTATTTCCCGGTCAAGGAGGAAACGGATGCCTCTCCCGGACAACTGCCAAACAAATATTTATGGAGGCCCGTGAACGAGTCAATCTTGTTGGAGCTTCCACTCATAGTTGGCGACGGACAGCTTTGACAGAGATGCATAAAGCTGGAGTGCCACTGAGGGTAATTCAGAAAATTTCTGGGCACGTTAGGCTGAAGAATCTTCAGAAGTATTTAGAAGTGTCTAGAGAAGAGGTGGAATCGGCAGTTATGATTCTACCCTAATCAGAATTTTTGGAAATGCAGATACCGAAACTTAAAGCCAATTTGAATCGATTCCTTGACAAAATGAATCTAATTCTAGAATTAGGAGAAACTCAAGAATGCTAATTAACCGAAATGGTCAGGCAAGAATTCTGACTCAATCCGAACTGAAAAACCTTCTTAATCAGGGGTTAAAATGTGCCAGAGATAAAGCTTTATTCGCTATCGCTTTTTACACAGCCTGTCGAGTCTCTGAAGCTCGGCAAATGCATTTTGGCGATGCTTTTCACAAGAATATTGTGCGCGATGACATTAGCATCCGTAAAGCCAACACAAAGGGAAAACAGGCGACAAGGACAATTCCTACTCATCCCAACCTGAAGAAAATTCTCCAGGAGTATTACCAAGATTCTCTTGAGTTGCTCCAGCTCCGAGAATTGGTTGGAGGTTGGAGCCACAAAAACCTAAATTCTGAGGGCAAGCTTTCTCTGAATAATCTACTTCAATGTCCTCACTGTGACTCAAAACATCTCAGTAAGCAGGGTTGGTATAGAGATAAACAACAAGTCTATCTCTGCAAACAATGCCGTCATTATTCTCACTATTCAAAGCTCTACAAGCCTGAACTCGATGCCCAAACCCCGTCAACAATAGAATATGACACTTTAGGAGTTACCTGTTCATTGAATTATGGCTTTTTGTTTGCCGAACCCAACAATCCCTTTCTCTTTACTGGGCAGTATGGCAAGGGTTGTCTTAGTCTCAGGAGTGCCCTAAATATTTTCGAGATGGCTTTTGAGAAGATGGGAATTATTGGCGCTTCTAGTCATAGTTGTCGGCGGACAGCACTAACGCTTATGCACCGTGAAGGAGTAATTCTTAGGGTACTCCAAGAGATTAGTGGACACAAAGATTTAGGGGCATTACAGAGGTATTTGGAAGTCTCTCCTGACCAGACTCGTGCCGCCGTTAATGTTTTAGGTTAAAGCCTGAAGGAATATCATAGGAAATAATAATTGTCAATGAGTGACCGAAAGGGGATTTATTGGAAGGCGAAGCTGAAACGCTTACCCTGCAAAGGTTTCAAATTTAAGCACAAATCTTATATATTTTTAACATTGTTGTGTCATATCCAAAAAAGCTGCTCTGGAAGGCATAAAAGTTTTTGGACAAAAGTACCAGTTTTTGTGACGCTAGCCCAATAGCTTATTTTTACGTTATTTTTGTGACAAAACTAGGAGGGTATTAGAATGAGTATTTCTGGTCGTGGTGGTGCGAGAACAGGTGGCGGTCGTCCCTCACCTTGGCAACATCAGCCTACCTGCACTATAAGAGTTCCTGAAATCCTTGCAGAAACGCTGTTAGAAATTGCTAGAGAGTTGGATAAAGGACTTGAGGAGACACTGGTTATTGAGCCAAAATCTCACGGTGTTAATCGACAAGCAAAAAAGAAGTCCTATCTCTATCGCAGCTCCGTGTTTATAGCTTTTCTCATAGTCATGAGGTACAGTAGCAACAATGAGCGAACCAGTTACGAATATTTTCTTGAGTGACCTTAAGCATGGCGTTGGAAATGCCATTAACTAAATCTTTGTAAGTTCTAGCTGCTGTCTTTCTCAATATAGATTTGACTTTTGACCAAAAATGTTCAATGGGGGAGAAATCGGGAGAGTAAGGAGATAAATAAATCAGTTGTGCTCCAGCTTTTTCGATAAACTCTCTTACCATCTCTCCTTGATGAATTTTGGCGTTGTCCATTACAACACAAGCATTCTTTCCGAGCTTAGGAATTAACTCTTGAACAACGAAAGCTTCAAAAGTAACGCCATCTACAGCCCCATAAATATTGACTGATGCCACCAGCTCTTGGACTGACAAAGCCGCAATTAAAGAAATATTTCTGCCCCTTTTCTGAGGCTTTTCTCCTCTAGCTCTTTTGCCTTTTAAAGCTCTGGCATAAAGTCGAACCATGGCGAGATTAACTCCTGACTCATCCAGGAAAATCAAGTCTTCTACTGGAACATCTCGAATTTCTGACCAAAACTTGACTCGCTGTGACTGGACTTTCTCACTTTCTTTTTCTGCGGCGTAAAGAGTTTTTTTTTACACTATAGTTTAATTTTTGCGTGATTCGTCCCATCGTAGCTCGACTGACTCTAACTTTGACTTTTTCTTCAAGCAAGTTACAAAGTTCTTCGAGCGTCGCATCATTATTTTTTTCAATGAGTTCTACTAAATCGATGAGTTGTTCTCCCTGGAGCTTCGGTTCAGGACTTCCTCCTTGAGGTTGAGGGCTAATATCGCCTGTTTCTTTATATTGTTTGATTAATTTCTGGATAAAACTTTTGGCAACACAGAAACGTTCAGCGAGTTTTCTAATTGAGATACTTTCCTTTTCGTGGACTTCAATAATTTTTTGCCGAAATTCAATTGAATGAGGTTTCATCCCTAATTTTTATAATTGATTAACTTGAACAGTATTGTACCTCATAAGTATGAGAAATGCTATATACCATCTTGCTAATATCAGAAGCACCAGTCGGATAGGCGAAAATCATCTTTTTAAGTTCATCCGTACTAAACCCAGATCGAATTGCGATCGCAAAGACATTGATAACCTCTTTGGCATCGGAACCTAACAGATGCGCTCCAAGAATTCGGTCGCTATCCTCTTCAATCAGCACCTTGAAACTAGAATATTTCATGTTCACCTGACTAGAAGAATGCCAAGAAGAGGTGTCCTGGTGATTAGTTCTAAACTTCAAGCCTTTTCCTCTTGCGGTTTCTTCAGTATGTCCCACCATAGCCAAAGCTGGGGTAGTGAAAACAACGCTCGGCACTTCTGTATAGTCGGGCTTTTGGCAATCGCCCTTTAACAAATTATTCGCCACTACCTCAGCTTCCATGTTGGCGACGGGTGTTAGTTGGGGTGCGCCTGTCGCGGCGACATCACCCGCCGCATAGACCGCAGGATTCGATACACTTTGGAGATATTCATTCACTGAAACTCCCTTCTTTTCGCGCTTGACTCCAGCCTTCTCCAGATCCAAATCATCTAAATCTGGCATACGGCTTGCACCGTGTACCACCAGATCAGCCTCAAAGGTTTGTTCGCCGTCTGGTGTGGAAGCACGGACAATTAAATGGTCGGAATCCTTTTCAATCGCTTTAACTTTAGTATTTACTCGCACATTGATGCCAATATCTCGTGTCGCTTGCACCAATTGATTGACTAAATCGGGGTCGAAGTGTTCGAGGGGTTGTTCGCCTTCGTGGAGAATCTGAACGTTAGCACCTGCACGCGCACTCACATGAGCCAACTCGAAAGAAATATAGCCACCGCCAACAAAAATAATCCGTTGCGGTAGCTGTTCGAGTTCTAAAAACTGGTCGCTGGTACTTAGGTACTCTTCACCAGGGATCTTCAACTTTAAAGGCTTTGAGCCAGTTGCAATCAGAACATACCGACCCTGAAGGGTATCCTCATTGACCTGAACCGTCGTCTCATCGACAAAACGAGCGCGTCCGTGGAACATGGCAATTCCGGCATCAGCATACTGCTGTTCCCTTTTTTGCGGAACTGGCTCGGTGAAGGTTCGTTTGAACCGCATTAAAGCTTGCCAGTCTATCCGGATGTTTTGGTAGTCGATGCCTTTTCCTTGCATCCGGTGATTCCAATCGAGGAGCGCTGCGGCATCGACAAGCACCTTCTTCGGAGTGCATCCTCGCAAGGCACAGGTACCGCCAAAGGGCAGGGAATCGATAATCGCAACGTCCCAACCTGCTGCTCGGCACTGCTTGGCGACGGTAGAGCCAGCTACGCCAGTGCCAATGACGATGAGATCGAAATTTATGGTCATGTTCGCTTTTTGACTTGTTACCTGTTACCTTGCGCTCAGAACGTTACTCCCTAGTACTAAGTCGAAGGCGTACTCGCATCGTGTTCGACCTTAAAGGCGACGTGCATCGTCACCTTGTAGCGGACGATTTGATTATTCTCGACATCGCCAGTCCAATTGGTTATCTCAATCCCACTAATGCCACGCAGCGATCGCGCCGTCTCCGCTAAACCCTGTTGCACGGCATCATCAAAGCTTTTTTCCGAACTTGCCACAATTTCAATCACTTTAGCAACTGACATGAATAGCCTCCTTTGGTATTTTTGTGGGAAATTATAGACACTTAGGGGAATGTGAGTTAACAGAGCTATTGCGCTACCCAAGCGCGAGGGCGCACGCTCGCAAGCTGATTGTATTACCTCACTCTGCGATCGCTTCTCTCGGTAAAACTCAGTTGAAATTAGCTGCTTTTTTTAGAGCGCCATTCACGCTCCTCACTAGCCCTTAATTGTCAGACTACCCGCTCTTCTCTGGAGTGCAGCAATTAACTGGGGTCTAACTTCTTTAGCCCATAGCTCGAAGTTAAGACTGTCACTACTGTAGGTAACTGCTGTCTCAACAAGCTTATCGTTTAGTTTCCTTTTTCCTTTGGTACTCATCTCAAGCCATAATGCCTTGTCTAAGGTTCTACCTCAACCTAACTTTTAGCGTTTAGCCCCGACTTCTAACGGCAGAATGACTTCAATGTTAAGTAAATTTGTACAGCTATATACAATACTTTTAAGAAGGGCGACCAAATACCTACACGCATAGGTTTTTAGACACAATCTGGCAACAGCGAGAGTGAGCTGCTGCCAGATTTGCCGATTTATGACTGATTAGCGAGCGCGTTCAACAGCAGGTGCTAGGCGAGAAAAGAGATTAAGCATTTCGCGATTGAACGCCGGAATGTCATCGGGTTGTCGGCTCGTCACCCAGTTATCATCGACAACCACTTCCTGATCGACCCAGTTCCCACCTGCATTGCGAATGTCGTCCTGAATCGTATAGTAACTGGTCAGCGTCCGTCCCTTCACCAAGCCAGCCGAAACCAATTCCCAGGGAGCATGGCAAATAGCTGCGAAAGGTTTGCCTGCCTCTTGGAACTGACGCAGGAATGACTGGATTGCTGGTTCGGTAGTGCCAATGAAGGAATACCCGTAGACTGCTTAAAGGATGTGCGCTCTGAAGTCATTTCTCAATGGATGGTGAATGAATATCCCCAACGAGAGTATCCCGCTGTTGCAATCGGGTCTTCCTGTGGCGCATTGATTCACCTGTATGCAGCATTAGGCATTGCCTGGCTACCCCAAACTTATCTTATCCCTGTCGCTCATCCCGACTTTGAGCCGAATGATACGCAACCCTTTCTGGAGTGGGGACTTAAACACGCGCCAAAACTTTTAGAGGCAAATCCCGATCTTCAGTTGCATCATATGCACGACCCAAATCAAGACCGCTTGACAAGTAAGGGAATGACTTATTTTCGGGTGAAGCGGTTGCGTTTGGGGACAGCTTACGAGCGCTTTCTAGAGAATTGTTTGCCTAGAGGCGGTACGATCTTTTTAGTTGAGTGTAACAAGACATGGCGCACTACTCAGATTAGCGATCGCCACTTCTTTCAATTGGGCGCAGTCGGAGGGTTATCACAAGATGACTATCTGCATGGAAGCGAGCGCGTCACAGAGTTTCTGAAACACTACAACTATCCCCGCAACAAGTGGGATGCACCCGCGCCCAATGGGGAAAGCCCGGAAGCGGAATGGGGTTTTGCCGCCGCGCTACGAGATGATGTAGAGCGTTTTGCCTGAAGGGGTGACGAGTAAGCTGAAAGGTTGATTCCTCAAGGTTTCTCCTCATTGACCTACGCCAAGATATCAGTTTATTGACAGGCTTGTTGAGAATAGATATCTCGCCTCCCCTGTTGGCGAGAATGATAATCATATCTGGAAGAAAGGAGGGCAAGGTACACCTTGCCCTCCCTCCATAGTTTTTTAGAATCCCGCTCAAACTTTCATGGTAAAAAAGAGCGGTTCGTTGTTTTTAACAAGACCGCTCAAACAAAAAATGCTTCCCGAATTGTATCTCAACTGTCTTCAGAGCCAACTGAGTGCATCTCAATTGCTGACCTTAGAAATGCTGGTCTGGCTGTTGCAGTTCCATAAACAGATACGAATTGAAAGATTAGCAGCCTATTTGCCATTGCCCATACTGTATGAGAGCCGTCGCCGCCATGTACAAAGGTTTTTGATTTTACCGCAGCTTAGTATTCCTTTATTGTGGTTTCCTCTAATTAAGAGTATTCTTTTAACTCAAATCCCATCGGGAACTCAAGTCATTGTTCCTTTAGATAGAACGCAATGGAAACAGAACAATTTATTTGTTGTCAGTGTGATTTGGGATAAGCGAGCTTGGCCAATTTATTGGCAGTTTCTGAAACACTCTGGGAGTAGCAACTTAGCTCAACAACAAGCCCTACTCCGTCCGGTATTACGCTTACTAAAGTCTTATGAAATTGTAGTTATCGGAGACCGAGAATTTCGCAGTGTTGAGCTAGCCTATTGGCTCAAGCAGAAGAAGGTATACTTCGCACTGCGTCAGAAGCAGGGAAGTTATATTAAGCCCAAGGGTCAAGAGTACCAAAAATTGAGTGAGCTGGGTTTAGCCCCAGGGATGAAGCTGTTTTTAACGGGAGTCAAGTTCACGAAAAAGAAGGGATTTGGTCAGTTTTCTCTAGCCGCCTACTGGAAGCGAAAGTATCGAGGTAAAGGTTCAAATGAGGGATGGTATATCCTCACCAACTTGAAAAGTTTAGAAGCGGCGTTAAAGGTTTATCAAGCTCGGAGTGGCATTGAAGCGATGTTCAAAGATTGTAAAAGCGGCGGTTACAATCTGGAAGAATCAAAAGCTTGTGTTGAGCGATTAACAAGCCTAGTTCTTTTAATAGCGGTCGCTTATACTTGTGCTGGATTACGAGGTCAAGCGATTAAGTCAAAAGCACAGCAAAAATATATAGGTCGTCTGAAGGAACTAAAAAGACTCCAACGACGGCACAGCAATTTTTGGATAGGTTTGTACGGACAGATGTGGATTGCTGCACTAGAATCTTGTAGCGATTGGCTGAGGAATTTGATGATGATTCGACCGAATAAGCGAAGATTTTTTCAAAAAGGTTTGAGGGCTATGGCTGTGATCCAAACAGTCTTCTAATTCGCCTATTTTTTGAACAGTAAAATCAATCAATTTGGGAGGGCGAGGTGTACCTCGCCCTCCCTCCCCTCAAAAATGATTATTATTATCGATAATCAGTAATTCCCAAAGTTTATTCTCAATAAGCCTGTCAATAAGCTGATGTCTTCTCGTCGGTTGAGGGGGGAGAAAGCTTGATGAATCAACCTTTCAGCTTGCTCGTCACCCCTTCAGCTTGGAGCCAAGACCCTAGCGTAACTTTCTGTACTTTTTGATTTTCCCATTAAGGAACTGCCAGATCGCTATAGTATTGCTCGTAGCGCGATTTACGTGCGGATGAAGCGGTTGAACATTGCACCACATACTCAAGGTAATCGCTCCTATATTAATGCCTCTGAACTTGAGCTTTT
>CADCTM010000512.1 GCA_902805485.1 uncultured Coleofasciculus sp.
TATACTCGTTGCCGTAGGTTTGGGAGACTACCTCCAGGACCAGTTGAGGGACGATGTAGTTCTCCTCCCACAGCACGTAACTGAGGCGCCCCCGGTGGCTCTTGCGCCGCTCTACACCTAAGCTGAGGAAGGCATCTGGCACGATGGCAGGTTCTTTTGGGTCGTAATAGAGGCCCATGTTGACACCGAAAAACCAATCCTCTCGCTCTGCCCAGAGTAAGGCCAGGATCGCCCTTAACAGGTTGGGGATCAGGATTTGCAGCTCATTATCCACAGGCGTATCGTCCGAATCGGGCAGTTCCTCAGCAGTCGGAAGGTGTTGCAGTGGGTTGTACTGGATCATGAGGGCTATCTACCAGGGCAACTAACTGTTTGGATCATAGCCTTAACAACGACATAGTAAGGTTATATCGGTTGTCGTGGAAGCCTCACAGTTACTTTGATCTCAGCTTCTGTGACCTCTAATACCTCAGCAACTTCACCGCTCCATTGCTGGTTTTGCTGTCCCAGGTTGGTCACTTGTAAGCGATCCCCAGCCTGAAACCGAGGGTGAGCTTCCCCTTGCACTTGTGCTTGAAGAGGAATATCAGAGATCGCAGGAGATTCAGGATCTGGCTCATCTGCCCAGCCCTCGTCTAAAACTGGCTCTGGCTGAACATCTTGTTGTTCAGGTGATAGTTCTGGCATAGGCTCTACCCAATTCGGCTTTAGAGTGAATTTTACTCCTTTGTGTCCTTCCACATCTACTCGCAACCAGCCGTCAGAGGTGATCTGCCAGATCCTTGCTGTTTTACCAGCCCAGTTGTCCTCACCATGTTGGCGGCGCAGGATGCGGACGCGATCGCCCACTTCAAACTGGAATGAAGCCGGAGCCTCAACCTTAGTGCAACGTTGTACGGAACGCGTGCCAGTATTCTGTGGAGGACTGCCCTCCACCGGGAGCGCCAGGGTTTTAGGGCGGGAGTTGACCCGGACAACGTTCGCAGGCTTGTGGTTGTAGTGCTTGTTCTGGCTTCTTTCAATATGGATGTGATCGTCCACTTTGAAGTCTGCGGCAGGTGCTGGTTCCCTCTGAGCTAAGCTTTCCAGTTCTTCTGGGGCTAGCTCCGCTTTGCTTGGTCGAGGAGCCGCGTCAGTCATGATTTTTGACTGCGTTTCTGGCTCTGTAGTTGGAGGAAGAGGTCCAATCACTGGTTCAGGCTGAGA
Organism: uncultured Coleofasciculus sp.; assembly: GCA_902805485.1. GTDB lineage: Bacteria > Cyanobacteriota > Cyanobacteriia > Cyanobacteriales > Coleofasciculaceae > CADCTM01. The sequence continues at coordinate 1,207 of CADCTM010000512.1, forward strand.
TTGTGGATTTAGAACTGGAGCAGGTTGGATGGGGGCCGGGGATTTTTCGTTATCTTCCACAACTTCAGCTTCAACATCAATAGTGTGGTGAGAGCGAATTTGCTTGGCTAAGGCATAAGTAATTACTTCACCTTGGGCAGCCCTCTCTAGAGCTTCATGGCGTGCTTCTTCAGGAGTTGAGGGAGAAGCAAGGAGGTAGAGAACTGAGGGAGCCAACTGTGCAAGGTTTACACAGTTACCGAATGTCTCATAAACAGCAATGTAGTTATATGCAGTTCGACGTTTCCATTGAAACTCTAGTTGTAGCCAACCATCAAAACCGCCAGCTTTATTGTGCCTGAGAAAGCTTCGTACCTCTGCAAGATCCTTACCAAGTTCCCGAACAACTTCAGCCGTTTTCTGGACGAGGCTTTTAATCTTGCTAGTCTTTTGTTGAAGATAATCTCTATCGTGCAGTGGCAAAGCATAGTAGTCAAAGGCTTGCTGGTCCTGCAACTTTGAAGGAGGAAGAGAAAATTTCATGAGTGCTTGCCCCCAATTAAGTAGCGAACAACTAGGCAAGTTAAAGATTGAGGTAGTTGTAGGCAAAGCAATCTGCTTAAGATGCTGGGGAAAAAAAACGCGGAGGAGAAAGCATGGAAAGACGCTATTCTCTTAGGCACCGAACTTGATAGATTAGGCATTGATCCAACCTCTATGTTTACGCACTGGGTTGTGGTCAGGGCGATCGTGCATTCTCTTAGCCGGGAGGAGCGATCGCTTTTAAATTGCAGCTTTAGTTCACGAGATAGTGCTCTAGTCTTTATCCTCCCTGTGAAAAAGTTCACATAAAGGTTTTTCAAAGTAATCACAAATGGCCTGCCAGGTTGCACAATCAACACGATCAAATTGATTTTTTGCAAGCCTACGGATTGCGCCTACGTCAACACCAACAGCAGTAGCCACAGACGAGTAGTTACCTCCTGTCTCATCAATCCACTCCTGAAGACGACAACGAATACTGTGTTTATCTGCCATTACTACGTACATCCAATC
>CADCTM010000513.1:0-9885 GCA_902805485.1 uncultured Coleofasciculus sp.
TTTTGAATGATTATTTATATCGCCATCTTCCTTGTGTGAGTCATAGCAGACTGGCAGGTTTATATAAGGAATTAACTTCAAGCGATCGCTTAATTGAATATAGCAAAAAGCTGACACGGCAAGATTTAACAATGTTTCAGGAAGCTGAAGAAATGGTGACGAAGCCATTCAAGGTGTTATTAAGTACAATTTATGTTCAATTAAGTGATTCAGAAGATAAGAGAGGTTTCTCAAAAACAGGGGAGTGGTTTGTCGAACACTTGCTGGATGAAGATGAAGTATTGCGTCGTGCGATCACTTTACTTCTAGAAGACGGCAAACCTCAAAAATGGATTATTCGTCATGTTATGGGTTACGAAAGCAAAGATTATAACGAAGGTAGAGAGCGATTTAATGCGGTAATGGAAGGACAAAGCGCTAAGTTCTCAAATCCGCAACCTAACTAAGCCCATCTTTCTCGTGACAAATAATGTGCTTACAGCTCTTTTTAATAATAAAGACTGCTCAAAACCGATCGTTCTCTGAGCCTAGACAATTTTAGATAGATTTCGCTGATTCATTGTTACTCAAAGCTTGCACTGCAAGCTTTTCTACCCCCGGAATAGCAGCCCCTCTTCTATGCAGGAAGGGAGAAAGAGAAGCAAAAATTAGACTTATCTTTTTGCTTCCCCAAACTCCGGGCAGTGATTTCTAAATTACTTCTGAGGCGATCTCGCCTTTTACAATCCTACTGAGGCATTGGAGACATAGGAGGTATATCCATATTAGGGCTATCCATCCCAGGCATCCCAGGCATAGATTGAGGTGTTGCCCTATTAGGTATAGGTATATTCATTCCAGGCATAAATTCAGGTTTCCCCATATTAGGCATATTCATCCCAGGCATTGGAGACATCGATCTGTTATTCTGTGCAAACCGATAACCTGTCATCTGACTCGCCATCTCCAAATGCCCCTGCACTCTTGGCAGTATTCTGGCAGCAAAAGCCTTGAGGTCTGGATCTAGTCCCATCCCAACTTGGCGTTGGTAAACTGCAGCCGATTCTAGGTGACTGTTAACCCCAGCTTCGCTCATGTAAGCGCGGTCGAATTCTGTCCCAGACAGTTGCATCAAACGCGTCATTGCTGCTTCATACTTGCCGGCATTCATGGGCGGTGTCATGCCTTTTTGACTCACTATCCGCATCAGTTCCTCATTTGCCCTTGAATGCTCCTGAATCATTTGTTGCGCGAACCGCTTCACTTCCGGGTTAGTAGACTTTTGCAAAGCCAGTTGCCCAAGTCTTACTTCCGCCATTCCTCCATGCGCGGCGTCCATCACAAATGCTTGATCTAAAGCACTCATCTGACTTGTTGGTGCAGGCATCGGCATCGATCGGTTGGGTAGTGCCGGTCGATCCATTGATGGTACAGGACGGTTAGGCGTTGATTGGGTGGGTGCAACTTCCGGTCTATCAGTCTGAGCAACAGCGCTGTAACCCAAGGCGGTGATTACTCCAGCAGCCATGAGTGCTGTAGTTATCGATACTTTTTTAAACATGATTAAATATTATTCACATTGCTTAATCTTTCTTCCATTTGTCCCTATTCTTGGATTAACTACCTCTGCCTTAAGGTATGTTCGATTACAAAAACAGCACTCAGCAAGACTAAATAGAAATGAACTTACCGGGTGATGGTAACGTCTAAGAGAAAGCGTAGTGTAGCTGTTGATACCAGTAGTTTTTGACCATGAAGCGATCGCTAATCACGTTCACCCTCAGCCTAATTTCCCTAACCTCCCTAGTCCCACCAGCAGTTGTCGCCCAACCTAAAACCCCGGATAAAGAAGAAACCTGTGAAGTTTTAGTGGTTGGAGGCGGGCTAGCGGGCGCGGCAACAGCGTATGAAAGCTTACTGGCAGGGCGAACTGTTTGCTTGACAGAACTTACCGACTGGGTAGGCGGACAGATTTCCGCACAAGGAACCTCGGCATTAGATGAACGAGAAACCCAGCGGACGCTTTTATTTTATTCTCGTGGTTATTTGGAATTGCGATCGCGTATTAAAGACAAATACGGCAAACAAAACCCCGGTGCCTGTTGGGTAAGTGGCTCCTGTTTCCTGCCCCGCGATGCTCATAAAATCTTGTTTGATATGCTGCAAGATGCGGCAAAACGTGGCAGAGGTAAACTCAAATGGTATCCCTCCACCGTTGTTAAAGACCTAAAAATCGGTTCTACTGGCAAGCAAATTGAAGCCGCCATAGGCATTCAACATAAACCAGCACCAGGCGCCCCTCCCCTCAACACAGAACCCTTATCCCAAACCATTGAAGATTGGTATCGTTACGAAAATTCAGCCCGCTTTGAAAAAAGCATTGTTCGTTTCGTACCCCAACGGCAACCAGGAAATGCGCCAAACTGGTATGTAGTTGATGCTACGGAAACAGGGGAATTGCTTGCCCTAGCTGATGTTCCTTACCGTCTGGGCATTGATGCTCGCTCATTTCGAGAGCCGTCTGCCTCTAGCGCCACGGCTGATGCTTACTGCACACAAGGTTTTACCTATACATTTGCAATGGAGGCGACGAAGGAACCTCAAATTAATCCCATGCCGGCGTTTTATCCCCAATATGCCCCTTATTACAGTTATGAGTTAAAGCGGCTAGCAGATTTTGGCTTAGTGTTTACCTATCGGCGGATTTTGGGTTCTGATCAAGGGAAAGTTACAACCTTCGGTGGCATCACTTTTACAGCGCCGGTGCCGGGGGATATCTCCATGCAAAACTGGACTTGGGGTAATGACTATCGTCCCGGTACATCTCAGGACAACTTAGTTTATACCCGCGACCAGTTGCAAGCGTCAGGACAGTTACAGCCTGCGGGCTGGATGGGTGGTTTAAGAACCGAAAGCCTACGTAAGGCGGAAGAAAAAGCCTTGGGTTATTACTATTGGCTGGTAGCGGGAACTACTGATTCTCAACTGGGTGAGGGTGTGAAGAAGCCACATCCTAATAATCGTTTTCTGAGTGGTTTAGATTCGCCGATGGGTACGGTGCATGGGTTGTCGAAGTATCCCTATATGCGGGAAGGACGGCGGCTGATTGGGCGTCCCAGCTATGGCTATCCTGAAGGGTTTAGTATTTCGGAAATTGATATTTCTCGTCGGGATTATAAGGAAGATTATTACCGCCAGACACTTTCTCCGCAGATGTATCGGGATTTAAAGACAGCTTTGGCGGGATTGGAAACGCTTTCGGTTGTGAGTGGGAAGGAAGCGCCGGAAGATGTGAAGCGGCGTAGTCGTTCGACGATTTATCAGGATTCGCTGGGGATTGGGCATTATGCGATCGATTTTCACCCTTGCATGACCACAACTCCTGCCGAAACTCCTGGTAATCGGGAGCGTGAGGGTGAGCGACAAGGTGCAGGTCAATCTTACCCGTTCCAAATTCCTCTGCGCTCCATGATTCCTCAGAAAATTGACAATATGTTAGTAGCAGGAAAAAGTATTGCTACAAGTCATATTGCGGCGGCGGCGTATCGGGTGCATTCTTTTGAGTGGTCATCTGGTGCGGCGGCGGGGACTACGGCAGCGTTTGCGCTGGAAAAGGGAATTGCACCTTATGAGTTGGTGGATCAAGTTCCCCAAGCAGAACCGCAACTGCAAGCTTTACGGCAAAGACTGGAGAATCAGGGTAATCCGACAACGTTTCCTAATACATCGATTTTTAATGAATCGTGGGATAAGTGGCGCTAGTTGTTGAAGGTGAGGAAAGGTCGGGTAAACTAGAGAGAACGCAAGTTGTTTAATTTTATGTAGAGTTTTTAGCAACTGACCTATGACTATGGTAATTTCAGCAGCTTTTCACGCCTCATCGGCAACGCCCGTTAAAGCTCCGGAACGTTCTGCTCAAGTTACTCGCAAGCCTTATCCGAATTATAAGGTGATTGTGCTGGATGATGATTTTAATACATTTGGGCACGTTCATGCTTGCCTGATGAAGTATATTCCTGGGATGATAAGCGATCGCGCCTGGGAACTTACTCATCAAGTTCATAATGAAGGGCAAGCAATTGTCTGGGCAGGCCCGCAAGAGCAGGCTGAATTCTACCACCAACAACTAAGTCGTGCTGGATTAACAATGGCTCCCTTAGAGGCGGCATAACTTCCATGAGTAACCCCAACGGCGGCGGTAGATTAGTCTGGAATCACTCAACTCATATTCAGGGTTTGATTCCCGTTCTCGAACGACTTCTCCGTTACAGTGATATTCAGACCATTACTCCCGCCGTTTTGGGACGCGCTAAAAGTCATTCCCCGAAGTTGCAGTTGAAGGTTTCGGTGCCAATTCGTGGTGGATTTAAACTAATTGGCAGGGTGGGGAAAACGTTTCAAGAAGTATTTATTCTCACTTCCTTGAGCAAGGAAGAACTGGAAGAGGCGATCGCTCAAGTCCTCAAACGTTAACGACACTAAAGACTACATAAAGTGTTTTCTTAATTAATCTTTACTTTTAGGAATTGAATCCAGATTAAGTAGATCAATCCCCATCGTTTCTCAGGGTGTTGTTGGTATCGTAGTTGATGGCGGTGATGACTTACCCGCTTCACCGGGTTTAGGGTTTGATTGTTCAGAAGTTGGTTTTCCCGGTTGTGGCTGTTCTGGAGGGATGGATTCTCCTTTTTTTAATTCAGCTTCGGCGGCGGCTTTTTGCTTTTGCGCTTCTGCAATTAATTGAGTCAACTTATCTCGCCAATAGCTTTGTGTTAAAAGTTGAGGATCTGCGGCACGAATTACATCATCCCAGCGGCCTTCATCTAATGCTTTTTGAACTTGGTCGTATTTCGCTTTGGTAGTTGACCATTCGTTCTGCCATTGGTTGATTTTGGCTTGGGCATCTCGATAAGCGGGGCTACTTTCAGGAATTGATTTTGCAAAAGCGATCGCTTTATCCAAATTACCATTTTCATATTGATCGGTGGCTTTGGCTAACTTATCGGTATCATTTTGTTCAGGCGGTTTTGGTTTAACAGGCGTCGGTTTAGGAGTCGGGGCTTTAACCGGGGTTGGGGTCGCTTTTGCCTCAATTGGGGCTTGAGTGGTTGAGTTGCAGTTGATATAAGGTGCATCGTTATAAACCCAGCCTTTTGTCGGGGAGTTGACTTCCACCCAACCATTTTTTTCAGCACCGGTTAGTGCTAGTTTTGTGCCTTTTGAAACGGTATTAACGACTTCGCCTTTAGGTTGGGAGCGAACATTCAACTGCCCTGCGGTTACAGTACAATTTCGTTTTGAAACATCGATAATCTGATTATTCCCGTCGCTTCCGTTGCCGGATGTCAAGGAACCGGAACGCAGAGCAAACGCCAGACCCAATGCTGCACCACCAGCGAGGGCTAAACTGACAATGATTGGCACCCAACTACTAGAGCTAGAAGTATTACTATAGCTAGGTTGGGGGGTGCTGGCTGGTCTCGAAGCTGCAGCAGAAGGGGCGGGGAGGCGGGGTTCTGGCTGTGGTGCTGGATACGTTGGTTGTGGCAAGCGCTCTCTAGGATTTGGAAGACGATTACTGTTACCAACTGGGTTCCTGCCGATGGGTACGGTGTAAGGGATGGCGGCGGAAGGAGCATTAAGTTGTCTCAGTGCCTGTAGCGCTTCGGTTGCCGACTGGTAACGGTCTTTGAAGTGATAGCGCACCATTCTCGTAATTATCGCCGCTAATCCTCGACTCACGGGCACCAAGTGTTCCCACAAGAGTTCACCTGTGCTAAGGTCTTCCTGCATCTGCATCGGCGTCAAACCTGTTAGGGCTTGAATACCAATAATCCCCAAGGCATAAATATCACTGCTAGGACGCGGTTGTCCCCGTGCCTGTTCGCTTGCCATATAACCTGGAGTACCGATGGCAACGGTATTGCTTGCCTGTCCGTAAGCGCTAGCCATCTGAGTGTGAATTTGCTTTACAGCACCAAAATCCACCAGCACTAATTTCTGGTCTGAGTTGCGCCGGATCAGGTTGTCGGGCTTAATATCTCGGTGAATGACGCCGTGGTTATGGACAAATTCTAAAATACCCAAGATTTGCGTCAACAGCTCAATGACTCGGCGTTCTTCCCATTGTTGACCCGGTTGCAGCTCTTGCGTCAGAGTATGCCCTTCAATATACTCTTGTACCAGGTAGAATTCTTGGTCTTCTTCAAAGTAAGCCAGGAGCCGGGGAATTTGGTCGTGGCTTCCTAGTTGTTCGAGGGTTTCTCCTTCGCTGGTAAATAAGCGTCGCGCCGTTTCCAAAAAGCTCGGTTCGCTACTGAGGGGTTTAAGTTGTTTGACGACGCAGATGGGGTTCCCAGGGCGTCGGGTGTCTTGTGCCAAGTACGTTTTCCCAAAACCACCTGCACCCAAGACTTGAGTTACTTGGTAACGCCTGTCCAGTAGCTTGCCTAACATTGGAGTCACACGAAGAAAGAATTTATCTGTCAATCTTTACATACAGTGCCTAGGAATGTATTCCAGGATTGTGCCAATTCTATTTTTTGGTGGTATGGAGTGTTTACGGGTGTGTGATTGAGGTGGTCTTTATGTAAAGGGCGATATGAGCAAGCTAATTTAAATAATGAAGGGTTCAACCTCGCTTTGAGACCAGTTGCGTTGAAATCGTTCGGTAATTAACGGTTGAACTTTTAACTTGAGGGGTTCACCTGCTTGGACATCAATCCGCAGTGCCGAATAGGGACGTCGTTTTTGGGAGCCTTGTCCATTTCGACCGACATAAAGTAATGATTTCGCTACCAAGCGCGTCTGATTACCTTCCTGATTTTCGGTTAATTCTACTCCCTCATTCCGTTGACGACGCAGACTGTAACCACTACCGCCGCAGACAATCCAGTTAAGATCTGAGTCGGCGTGTCCTGTATCTACTGTCCGCAGATATTCTAAACAGTGAGCATGACCGCTGAGGATTAAGTTGACAATAGGACGATTTTGTGGAGTACTCCCGATAGCTTCAGATACAGCATCTAAAACTTGACGGAGGCGATCGCGAATGATTAAAGTCTGTGCCTGATACCACTTCGTTGCTTCTGTAACATAAGGCGGATGGTGAAGATAAATTACACGTCCGCGTACTGCGTCTGTATGCCAAGATTCAATTAGTCTTTGCTTTAGCCAGTTGAGTTGTTCGGTATCAGTAACGGTGGTTTTTTTGGATTCGAGTTGTTTATCGATATCGACTTTAATTTCTCCGAGATGTTCTAATTTGGTACGATAATCATCAAGCATTTCTGCTTCGTCAGGGTTCCCTGGGTTAAGCTGCATCGAAGCATCCAAGATTTTCTGTCTTTGCTGTTCCAAGTCTTTAAGACGAGTTTCTAGTTCGCGACGGTAAGCATCTCCTTCTTTTGTCTTTGGCAGTGGCAAGGGTTCGTTAAAGGTAGACGAGTCGAGGGCAAAGAAGTCGATACCGCCATAACTAAAGCTGTAATAGCGGTTGGGTAAGCGGGTAAACTTACCGGGTTGATAAGACAAGCAGCGTCCTGTTTCGGTTTTGGCGCTGTAATGTTGGTCGAGATGCCGCCCCAACGCTTCGGTGTCCTCAAAGGTTTGGAGGTAGTCTAAAAAGGCTTTTGCGTAGGCGTTGCCTTGACTTGAACCATGCAAACCAACGTTGATATTTAGTTTTAATCGCAGTAGGCGGCGCAGGGGTACGGTTGTTTGTGCGAGTAAACCGTAGACTAGGGGTAGGTCGTAGTAATCGTGATTACCTAGTACAGGCAGAAACGGCTTGTTGAAGACCATTTGATCGTAGCGAATGCGATCGGGTTGTTCGCCGCCGACCAGAAATTCTCGGTAAGGTTCAATGAAGTTTTGCTGGTAATATTCGCTGGAGCCAACTAGGTAAACGACATCGCCTGTGTGTAGGACAAAACGGCAACTGTCATAGTGTTGTAGCATCAGTTCCGTGACTTGTCGTTGAGGGTTATGACTTTGATGCGGTCCTGCGCCACTATCCCCGACTACTAAAAACGAAAATTCTGGACTGTCTTCTAAACCATCGTTTATGATCATTCGGGTTTGATCAATTCCGCGTTCAACGATACTCGGTTCGCGCCACCGGACTCGTTGCTTCATTTTACGGATTTTAAGATCAATTGCGGGGTCGGAGACGAATTTCATAGATGGCTTTTAATCTGAGGCGGCTATTTGTGATTTTGTCAGGTTGGGGTTTTCTTTGAATCAGTCATAGGTACGAGTCGTTGTCAGCACTTTAGTGATTTTTGGGCGATGCCAAGGATTCTACTAGGACATTGGTTGCTGCAAAACGTCATAATGATTTTGCGGCTGATGTAATGCTTTTACATTAATTTATGAAACCCAAATTTAAGAATACTCTGGCGTGGCAGCAAGCTGAACTATTGATGCAACCGGCTTTCATCCGTATCCTCGATCAAGTTCGTAAGCAGTTAGAACATACGACTTGGAAAGCGACTTATAAGGATGTCCAAACTCCGCTTCCGGGTTATGAATTGTGCTTGGAAGGAAAAGAAGCTTCGGTTTGCGTCGATTTATGGGAACTTTGTTTTCAAGTCTGTTTTCGTGATTATATTCCTCGCCATAGCGACTTAGAAAGCCTGGAAGTCGAGATTGATACGAGTTTGATTGATGAAACAGGTGATGTAGATTGGCAAGGTCTAGATACTAAGGCACAACATCTAGTAGAGCAGGTATTTGCCAACTTGCCTGGTGTTTGAAATGTTCCATAACAATAAAGCAAAATGAGCCAAGAATTACGAGATGTACAAGGGCGGCAGGGGGCGATGTTTGACTCGGTGGGGGGTGTTTCGATCCCTGTGAGTTTTGATAATGATTCAGTGGCACTCCAGGCGGCACAGAAGGGGGTTGCTTTATGCGATCGCTCTCATTGGGGTTGTCTGAAAATCTCGGATGATGACCGACTGCGCTACTTACACAATCAAAGCACGAATGATTTCCAACGGCTGCTGCCGGGGCAGGGTTGTGATACGGTTTTTGTAACGTCTACTGCCCGTACGATTGATTTAGCTACGGCTTATGTGATTGAGGATGCGGTGCTAGTAATTGTTTCTCCAAGTCGGCGTCAGACGTTGATGGAGTGGTTGGATCGGTATCTTTTTCCGATGGATCGGGTTGAATTAAAGGATGTATCTAATGATCTGGCGATTTTTAGCCTGATTGGACCAGCAAGCAAGGCTTTGTTGCAATTGGGTGTTGAGATGCCTGACGATGCTGATGTCGCTAGTCATCGGTTGCTAATGTTAGGGGATATAGAAGTACGGGTTGCGGTGGGGAGTGGTTTGGCGTTGCCTGGATATACGCTTCTTGTCGCGGCGGATCAGGCGGCAAGGCTTTGGCAATGGTTAATTGAGGCGGGTGCAGTGGCAATGGGCGATCGCGTTTGGGAGAAGTTGCGAATTCAGCAGGGACGCCCCGCTCCCGATCACGAACTCACTGATGATTATAATCCCCTAGAGGCGGGTTTATTGCAGACTATTTCTTTTAGTAAGGGCTGCTACATTGGTCAGGAAACGATTGCGCGATTGAATACTTATAAGGGCGTAAAGCAACAACTTTGGGGTGTTCGTTTGGATGCGCCTGTGCCACTAGGAAGTGTTATCACCGTAGACGGGGAGAAGGTTGGCACACTCACGAGTTTTACAGAAACTGACCAATCTCCCTTTGGTTTAGCTTATATTCGCACCAAGGCGGGTGGTGCTGGGCTTAAGGTGAAAGTGGCTGAGGTTGAGGGGGAAGTCGTTGAGGTTCCCTTCTTGACCCATGACGCTTTAGGTTGAGGAAATATTGATTTTATCCCGAATTTGAAGCGGCTTTTTCATTGATAGGGGAGTGGGTGACCAAGGATTT
>CADCTM010000513.1:9895-10260 GCA_902805485.1 uncultured Coleofasciculus sp.
CTCTACTTTTGAGCTAGTCACCCGTAACGATTTGCAATTGTATCAAATTTAGCGAACAATCCAAAATTCTTTTTGGGTCAATTGATTGTACTTCTTATTTACACGCTAATTTTGATGAAACTATAGATGAAGTTAGATTGAGCGGTTAGTTTGGCTCACTTTAGGCAAAAGGTTTGTTTCAGCTATTTTGAAAAAGTTAATTTTAGTTGGATTTAACAACTAGCAATGCCGCCATCTCGACGGTGATCACTAGCACCTTTAATTACCCCATTTTTAGTTCTTATTACAGTATGAACCCCACCAAAAAATAGATTTTTGCTTTGCCACTCTACTAGCTGATTATTAAGAGGAATAAATATCATCTT
>CADCTM010000514.1 GCA_902805485.1 uncultured Coleofasciculus sp.
TGCCTGCAATTAATTTTTGCATTTGTTCGCGTGCGGCACTACCAATGCTTTTGAGCATACTACCTTTGCTGCCAATTACAATTCCTTTTTGTGAGTCGCGCTCAACATTAATTGTCGCGAGTATACGAGTAATTTCTGGTTCCTCTTCAACTACATCAATTGTAATCGCGACAGAATGAGGGACTTCTTCGCGAGTTAGTAGCAAGATTTGCTCTCGAATTAATTCTCCCATAATGAAACGTTCCGGCTGATCGGTGACTAAATCCGGGGGATAATAATAGGGACCAGGATCAAGTTTTTCAACTAACTTTTGCTGCAACTCTTCCAACCCTTCACCTGTGAGGGCGGAGAATTTTTGAATTTGCCAGTTGTGCGGCGATACGAGTTGGGCGTAAGTTTTATCGATAAATTCTCCTTCATTTCCTTCTGGAGTAAGAGTGGGTTGTAAATCAGATTTATTGATGCCGACAATTACGGGCGTCTGAGTGCGGGTTAGGAGGTCAATGATAAAGCGATCGCCTCCTCCTGCCTCAACTGATCCATCGACAACAAACAGCACTACATCGACCGAATCAATGGCAATCTGAGCATTTTTTACTAACACTTTACCCAGTTGGTGATGGGGTTTGTGAATGCCTGGGGTATCGACAAAAATTATCTGTGCTTCGGGGGTTGTGAGGATACCTCGGAGGCGGTTGCGTGTCGTTTGGGCGACGGGGGAAGTGATGGCAATTTTTTGCCCCACTAAGTAATTCATTAAGGTTGATTTTCCGACATTGGGGCGTCCGATGATGGCGATGAAACCAGATTTAAATCCTTCTGGGGCTTGGGGAATAATTGAGCCTAGAATGTCAAGTGGGTTAGTTTCTGTGGGTAAGTTTACTTGGTCGTCGTCTTCCATTTTGGGTGCGGGGATGCAGTATATCTATTTCCTTCACTTTACTGTGACGAAAGGCTTGGGTGAGTGAAAAATTTTGCCTAGGGTGGCTCCCAATTCTGTCAAAACGCCTAGCGACTAAAGTTGCGGCTATATAAACAAAGCCTGCGAAGGCAGGCTAAAATACTTTTCTGCTATTTAGTCCGCGCAGGCATACTTGGTACGCGCAACGCCGCACCCTTTAAGCGGTATCCGCACGGCACAAACGAATCTAGACAGAAGAGACGAAGCATTGCGGTTGAATAATGTTGGTCTTCGGCAGTTAAATAGAAATCAGGTTCAAGAACCGTTACAGATGTTTGAGCAAGTCCTAGTTATTTATAGAGGAATTAGCAAATCGCCTAACGGCGACAGCTTCGCTTCATGCCAAAGTAAAGGTACAGTTCTCAACAATATTGGGGAAGTTTACCGCAATCTAGGACAGTATGCCGATGCCGAAAAAACTCTCTTTGCTGCCATTGAAGTTCTAGAGTCACTGCGACTTGGATTACCTGATGCGTCGAAAATCGCCATTTTTGAAATGCAGGTTTTTACCTACCGTTTTCTGCCTTTGCGGCATTGCAAGATGAGCGAGGGAAATATTTAATCCAAAAATATAATATATTAACTGCCCCAGCGATTCAGGTACTTGAGTTAACCCATAAAGCTAGGCAACAAGTTTCAGGTAAAGGTGTGCTAGTTAGGGGTAATTTGTTTATCGCGTTCTTTAATTAGTGAGGGAGTGAGCAGTATCATTGTTTCTCTGTGGTCAGTTCCTAATGCGCCTGCTGCTTCTTTGATGACTGAATTTTATCGTCAAATTCAACAAAATCCTGATAAAGCTACTGCCTTATGAAATGCGATGTTAATCACAATGAAACAACATCCAAATCCCGAAAATTGGGCAGCCTTTACACTAATTGGTGAAGCCTAATAGGGATTACATAATGGAGAGAACATATTCGCCTTCATTAACAGCATGATTAGTCGAGACATCAAAAACTAAACCTTCTGCCTCAGCACAAACATCAATTACCTTCGGCAATTCCCCCTCTTTATTAAAAATCAATAATTGATATAACCTCTGTCCAGCCGTAATTGAACTACCGAATTGTACTCTCGACTGAATCATTCCACCAGTAGGTGCATAGTATTTCTTGACTTGACTTTTAATCGTAAGATTGATTTTATGATTTACCGTTTCCGTCAAAGGAAAACCAGGAATTTCCAAAACTTCTTTTTGCACAAGATAGTTTTTGATTCCTAAAACCCCCGTTTTTACGGATTCCGGATTCATTTGCATTCCAGAACCACATTCTAGC
>CADCTM010000515.1 GCA_902805485.1 uncultured Coleofasciculus sp.
CCGCTGGCGGAAGCCAAAGTCTTGCCATCTGGACTAAATGCGACGCTATAGACATCTTTGTCATGGCCGACAAGGGTGGCAATGGATTGTTGGCTTTGCAAGTTCCACACTTTGATGGTCTTGTCACCGCTGGCGGAAGCCAAAGTCTTGCCATCTGGACTAAATGCGACGCTTCTGACCTCTTTGCTATGGCCGGCAAGGCGGGCAATCGGTTTTTGGCTTTGCAAGTTCCACAGTTTGATGGTGTAGTCATCGCTGGCGGAAGCCAAAGTCTTGCCATCTGGACTAAATGCGACGCTTCTGATCCAATTGCTATGGCCGCGGGCAAGGGTGGCGGATTTTTGGCTTTGCAAGTTCCACACTTTGATGGTCTTGTCATTGCTGGCGGAAGCCAAAGTCTTGCCATCTGGACTAAATGCGACGCTATTGACCCAATCGCTATGGCCGGCAAGGGTGGCAATCGGTTTTTGGCTTTGCAAGTTCCACACTTTGATGGTCCTGTCAATGCTGGCGGAAGCCAAAGTCTTGCCATCTGGACTAAATGCGACGCTTCTGACCGACTCGCTATGACCGGCAAGGGTGGCAATCGGTTTTTGGCTTTGCAAGTTCCACAGTTTGATGGTGTTGTCACCGCTGGCGGAAGCCAAAGTCTTGCCATCTGGACTAAATGCGACGCTAGTGACCGAATTGCTATGGCCTTCTAAACGGTGTTCGTTCACTCCATAAACTGCTTGTCGCAAAGCAGTCAAAACTTGCATTGAAGGTTGAGCTTTTGTGCGTTTAATTGGTATGGATCCTCCTAAACTTGCTATAAGTGCATCGAACTCTTGATTATCATTAAAAAGTTCGTTTGAATACTGACCGATAGCATCACTTTGACCTAACTGAACTCTTTGTACTTGCCACCGCTGCCAATTAGCAAAAATAGCGAAACTAGAAACAACGATAAAAGCACCAGACACTCCAAAAGTAGTAAATTGCCGCTTACGTTTTTGCTTCCGAAGGCTAACCTGAATAAAATCTCGTTCCTCCTGCGTCATTTCATCGCCGCGTTTACGCAACCACTCTGCTGCCACATTTAACGGTACACCTCGCAACAACGCCCCAGAGTCATGATTGTTATTTTTCCACTCCCGCAGGGCCACTTTCAGCCGTTCTTGCCAAGTCCGAAAATCACGGTTCGCGTTTATCCAGTCGCGCAGAGTGTCCCATTCTCGAATCAGCGCTTCATGCACAACCTCTACGGTATCTTCCTGTTCTTGGCGTCCCGTCACCACCAAACGTGCTGGATATCCTGCTAAATAACTGACCAAATTCCAGTTATCTTCCCCCACTTCCGCACGGGTAGCAATGCGCCTGGTATCCTCGGTTCCTTCCCCTGGACGCACTAATTGCACAAATATTCGCTGCGCCTGCTTTTTATCTATTTCACTCAGTTGTTGATAAACCTGTTCGGCATGATTGGCAATGGCTTTTTTCACCCCGCCAATTTCTTCATAAGCTTGGTGAGTTAACTCTCGGTTGATTTGCTTTTCCCACAAGCGAGTTAGGGCAAATTCTAATAATGGCAAGTTACCCGGTTCTTCTCCGACATCATCGAGAATGCGTTGGGTTAATTGCTGTTCTAACTGTACTTCCAATTTTTGAGCAGGTAATTCAATAGCTGCCTGTAATTCTTCCCGCTTCATGGAACTGAGTAATTGCGGTGTATACTCTTGCAACGCATCCCGCAACGGACGATAGGAAAGCACATAACCGTAAAAGTCAGCCCGTAAAGTAAAAATTAAGGTAATATTTTCTTGAGCGATCGCCGTTAGCAACTCATTAGCAAAGCGTTCCTGTTCTTCCTTCACCTGACAAAGCGTGTACAGTTCCTCAAATTGGTCTGCAACCAACAACAACCGTTTACCTGAGTTGCGCTTTAAAATCCGAGATACCACTTGCTGCAAAGTGATTCTACCTTGCTGCATATCACCTGCTAATCCCACCGCTGACCGCAGTTGTTGAGTTTCACCTGCTTCTGGTTCTAATTGCCGCACCAAGGCAGACGCTAACGGCAAAAACGGTTCTTTCCCCGGACGGAAAATTTCAATTAACCAGTTTCCCTCTTTTCGCAATTTGGGAATTAATCCCGCAAATACCACAGAAGACTTACCACTTCCACTTGGCCCAACTACCGCTACCAAGGGCTGTTTGTGGGTTACTTTCACTAAGTTATTCACAAA
>CADCTM010000516.1 GCA_902805485.1 uncultured Coleofasciculus sp.
AGTATTTTGAATTGCTACAGTTGGATAGCTGGCACAGTTGTGTTTTGCAAGTAGACTTGCTTCCTGACTTGGCTCAATACAAACTAGAGAAAAGCCCATTTCAGCAAAGGAGGTAGTTGCTGTTCCTGGACCACATCCCAGCTCAAGAATAATTGCGTCTTTAGGTAGTTGGGCTAACTCTACAGCACGATTAACTAACTCTTTTGAATAACCAGGTCTTGCCTTGTTGTAAGTATCGGCAACTTCGCTGTACCAACTTTTTCTTTGCTCAAAGGTGTAGGTAGCGGCGAACTCATTGTACCAGTTACTTATTTGTCCAAAGTTTTTCATAATCTAATTTACTGCTTAAATGCAGAGCAACTGATTAACTTTTTCCTAAACGAGTCCCCGACGGCTGCGATTCCTCCTCCTCCAAAACAGGTGCGATTATATTATTGGCAGGCGCTAAATCTTGCTGCTGCACAACAGCCTTCAGCTTGAGGTAAAAGCCCGAAGAATCTGGCGGTGGGGTGAATTGATGAATCGGCTGTTTGCTAGTTTCACAGCGCGACCAATCCGCCTCGTAGGCAGCATTAATCCCAGTATTCATCATTGGTTCTGGGGAGTGAGCATCCGAAAGAAGTCTGTCAGTTAAATCTTCTTTAAGCGTTGAGGAAGAGGACATTTCCTCATTCAGGATGGTTGCTTGTTCCTCAGCTTCAAGCATTGTAGAATCATCCATCGTTTCAGAAGGACTAGAAGTCAGAAAAGGCAGACTCAGTTCTTTAATAAAATCGGTTGATGTTGCGCCAAGTCGTGCTGTTAAACTTTGGGGAAGTTTGCGAGAAATCAAGCGCTCAAATTCATGAGTAAAGCGAAAAATCGGTTGCCCACGTCGTCCCCAAACGGCAAGAATTTGCTCGACAGAAACCGCTTTATAACGACCTTGATAAAGCGCCTCAATTACCCCTAGGCGCACCCAATTTGCTGAATAGTTTCTCAGCCATAAATCAACTAATTCTTGCGCTGTGTAGCCTCTTAGCTCAAAGTTATAGTGACTGAGCAAAGCAACTGCATAGGCAACGGTAGGATCTGGGGTAAGTTCGCTCATCAGACCTCAACTCGACAAAGGCGAAATGATATAAGGAGAGTTGATCGCACTGACACGTCCTGTGCTTACTAAAGCTTGATACATAAAAGCGATCGCCTCTGCGCGTGTAGTTTCCCGTTTCGCCTCCAATCTTGCTGGTGTTGGGTAGTTCACAATCATACCTGCCTCAGTAGCAGCCGCAAAGGCTGATTTAGCATAATCCGGAATACTATCGCGATCTTCGTAGATTTCCAAGACTTTTACATCTGCACTCGGTAGGGAAAGTCCGCCTACCAATGACAGAATCAGTTCAATTCGCCGCAAATTCTGCTGGGGACGGAAAGTTTTATCGGGAAAACCGGAGAGAAATCCCCCCCCGTAGGCTTGATTAATCACAGGTAATGCCCAAAAATCAGCGGGAATATCAATAAATTGAGCGATTGGGCGGATCAGCTTTGGGTTGAAAATTTTCACCACCAACGCGGCATATTGTGCCCGATTAATCAAAGTATCCGGTTTAAAACTACCATCAGCAAAACCCGTCACCAAATTAAGGCTAGCCAAAGGACGAATAAAATCAGCCGCCCAATGGTTTGACAAATCAGTAAAAGAGTCATTAAGCCCTTCAGGACTGACAATATAGGGAGAAGCGATCGCTTCTGCACGTCTGATTCCCACCAATGCCTGATAAATCAATGCTGACACCTCTGCCCGTGTAATATTACGCATGGGTTCCAACTGTTCGGGTTTCGGATAATTCACCACCAGTCCCCGTTGAGTCGCCGTTGCGATTGCTTCTGTGGCATAACTGGGAATCGAAGCGCGATCGCCATAAAACAACAGTAAGTCAGTATTACCCCCCGTCAACCCCAAACCACTCACCAGCGATACCAGCGCCTGCACCCGCGTCAAATTCTGCTGGGGGCGAAATGTCCCATCTGGAAACCCGGAAACAAACCCCATACTCGCCGCTTGAGTAATTGCTGATGCCGCCCAAAAATTCGCCGCCACATCCGTAAATGTCCCCGTACCCGTACCAATTTGTCGCGGTAAATTAAACGTAGAAGCAATAATTGCCGCATACTCCGCACGAGTAATACTCGCTTCTGGCTTAAATGTCCCATCTGGAAAGCCACGAATCAAGTTTTTATTAACTAAACCTTGAATAAACGCCTCTGCCCAATGACTACCCAAATCGCTAAACTGCCCAGGTCCCATATTTGGTGTGGGAACTTGCGCCGAACCCAATACGACAGAACCATTTACCTGTGCCGGATTTAGCTGATTTCCCACCGAAATTAAGGTGAAAGCTGTACTATTTTGCAAATCAGCCTGACCATTATCCCGCAAAATATTTCCCGCCGGGTCTTGGCTACTGCCCAAATCTGGTTTAGCATTGCCCGTAACGACCAAACCGCCGCTTGTATTTTTCTCGATTAAATTGCGACGTAGTACAGGACGCGCATCACGGGAAAGGAAAATTCCGGCATTATTACCGATTAATTTATTATCTGCCACTAACGGAGCCGCCGAATCACTAATCGCAATTCCATAACCCGTTTTCTGACAAAGATTGCGCCGGACTTCTCCCTTGGCATTCCGCACCAAAAAAATCCCACTTGCGGCATTAGCAACAAAAACGTTATCCAGAATCAGCGGTTTGCCTGTACCCGTGACAAAGATGCCCTCGCGACCGCAATTAGTGAAGGTATTATTCACAATAACGGGCGAGGTTGATTCAATCCAAACCCCCGTCCCTTTTTCCACCCCGTTGGTGATAGTAATACCCCGCAATTGGGCACCTACTTCCAGCCGCAGTGTAATATTTTGATTGGAAAATGTGGGGCTGCTATATTTTCCACTGCCCGTAATTAAAATGCCTTTACCCTTACTAGGTTCATCTCCCAGCAGGATCACGCCAGAGGGAATCACGAGGGGAAATACTTCCCCGCTAGCGGTGTTATAAGTTCCGGTTGCTAGCTTAATTATTGTGCCAGCCCCAGCAGAAATTAAGGCTTTTGTCAAGGTTTTAAACGGACTTGTGGCGGAACCAGCACCTGTATCCTTGCCGTTTAGTGGGTTGACGTAAAGAGTAGATTGAACCATATCATGGGTTGTTGGTTATGAGTTGTTAGTTATTGGTCAAAAATTCTTAGCAAGACCACTTGTACCCTGTCGATAAACACCATCCGTATTTATCTGTGTCCATCTGTGGTTAAAAATTCCAAAAGAAGTTTAACGACCAAACAACAAACAACAAAGGACTAAAAATAATGATAGAAGTCGAACATCTTAGCAAAATCTACGGTTCCACCTCCGCAATTCAGGATGTCACATTTGGCGTTGAACCCGGAGAAATTTTGGGCTTCCTTGGACCAAATGGCGCCGGAAAAACGACAACTATGAGGATTTTAGCGGGATATTTACCCGCAACCACGGGTACAGCCCGCATCGCTGGCTATGATGTCCATGAAAACTCGATGGCAGTACGGCGACGGATTGGTTATTTACCGGAAATACCGCCTTTGTATCCAGATATGACGGTTGAAGGATATTTACATTTTGTTGCCCGAATTAAAGGCGTTGCCGCAGGCGATCGCACTTTGAAAGTAAAAACTGCGATCGAACGCTGTAACCTGAATGAAAAGCGCAAAATCATCATCCGCAAACTATCCAAAGGTTTCCGGCAACGAGTTGGCATTGCCCAAGCGATCGTTCATGACCCACCCGCCATTATTCTAGATGAACCGACAGTCGGGCTTGACCCCCGGCAAATCATTGATGTTCGGAATTTAATCAAAAGCCTCGCTGGGGAACATACAATTATTCTCTCTACCCACATCCTCCCAGAAGTAAGTATGACCTGTAGCCGCGTGGCAATTATTAATCGGGGTCGTATTGTCGCAACAAATAGTCCTGAAAATTTGATGGCGCAGTTGGCGGGAGGATCAGGCTATGAACTCGAAGTAGACGGCGACGCGACAAAGTTACAAAAACTTTTACAAGTTTTACCGGGAATTTGTCTGGTGGAAATCGTTCCCGTTGAAGATTTACCTCCAAATCGCTCCTTGATTCGGATTACTTGTACACCCAACAGCGAACCGGGACGCGATATTGCGGCGGTGACAATTGGCGCCGGTTTGGGACTGCATGAATTGCGACGGACTCGTGCCACCCTAGAAGATGTGTTTTTAGAATTAACAATGCAGGATATCGGTACAGGAGACTGGGGACTAGGCACAGAGGAAGAATCAAACCAATCTTCAATCCCTAACTCCCAAGCCCCAACATCTGGAGGATTAACATAATGGTTTTAATTAGTAATATCTTGGCAATATTTCGTAAGGAATTACAAGGCTATTTTGCCTCACCTTTAGCTTATGTAGTGGCGGCAATTTTTTGGTTGCTCTCAGGTTTCTTTTTCTGGATGATTCTTTACAACATTATTGACTACGTAGCGGTACAAGATCGAGCGGGAGTGCCAACGCCGCCAACGGACGTTGTCTATGAGTTCTTGCGTGGGTTTATGAGCATCATGGGACCACTATCATTAGTTGTGTTGCCAATTCTTTCTATGGGACTTTATGCCGAGGAACGTAAACGAGGGACTTTAGAACTTTTGGCAACCTCCCCGATGACAAACTGGGCGGTGGCAGTGGGGAAATTATTGGGTGTGCTAACGTTTTTTAGCTTCATGGTGCTACCTGTACTTGCCTATGAAGCGATCGCTTTTAATGCCGCAACTCCTCCAATTCCGCCAACTGTACCTTTACTCGCTCACGCTGGACTACTTCTCCTTGCCGCCTCAATTCTTTCCTTGGGGATGTTTCTTTCCTCCCTCACAGATAGCTCAATTCTGGCAGCAATTCTCACCTTCGCCCTCAGTTTGTTCCTTTGGGTGATTGATTTAATCGCCAGAAATATTGGCGGTTCTGTAGGAGAAGCGTTAGGTCATTTGTCGTTATTGAGCAACTATAGCAACCTTGTACAGGGCATCTTCGATACGAGTAATCTAATTTTATTTGGCAGCTACATCATTCTTGGCATATTTCTTACGGCTGGGTCTATCGAAGCTTTGCGCTTTCAGCGTTCTTAAGTCACGATTAGACTACGAGTCAGGTGACGGCAAGCCCTTGACATTGTAATGATTAATATTGCTCTTGATTAGGAAGGTGAAGCAAAGCATGAGGGAATCTTTGCTGCCAAAATCATGAATTGTACAAGATGAAAAAATACACCAATACGCCACATTCCTGTCACTAGAACTTCACAGGTTTGTGATGTACTAACGCTGACCACGAGAGCGCATAATGCCATTATGAAATCAATCAAAACTAAAAATTATTTAATATACCTATTTTGGCTCGGTCCATTTCTGACCATTATGGGCTTAACTGCCGGAGTCGTTACAAGTGATTGGTCGCCTGTCGCTTTAGGGTTGCTATTTGCTGGACTAGCAATTATTGGATTTTGGCTGCTATTTTTAGGGGCGTTGTCTCCAGGTTTTTGGAAGCGGCGCTCTACCCAGGCTGGAACAAATGCTCTTGTCGCTACACTAGCTATGTTGGTGATTTTGGGGCTAATTAACTTTTTAGGAGTCCGCTATGCACAACGCCTGGATTTAACAGAGACTCAATTGTTTACCCTTTCACCGCTATCACAACGGGTGGTGAAAAATTTGCAGCAACCTGTAAAAGTTTGGCTATTTGACCCAAAACCGAATCCCATTGACCGGGACTTGCTGAATAACTACCGTCGGCATGGAACCAAGTTGGAATATGAGTTTGCTGATCCACAACTCAGACCCACCCTAGCTCAGAAGTTTAAGGTTCAAAAACCGGGAGAAGTTTACCTGGAATATGGATCAGCGCGAAAGTTGTTGCAAACGGTGAGTGATGCCGAGCGTTTATCGGAAGTTAAACTGACTAATGGGATCGAACAATTAACAAGCGATCGCACAGATACGGCATACTTCCTCCAAGGTCATGGAGAACGCCCTTTAGAACAGGTGGAAGGGGGACTTTCTGAGGCTGTAGGGGCGCTCAAAGAGAAAAATTTGATCGCTCAACCCCTTAACCTCGCTGAACGCTCAGAAGTCCCTGACGATGCCTCTCTAGTGGTTGTAGCTGGTCCAAAACGGGCGCTGTTTCCCGGCGAAGCGCAAGCGTTAAGGAATTATCTAACAACGGGCGGCAGTGTGCTGTTGATGGTAGACCCAGAAGCTAATCCAGGGTTAGATAATTTACTCACAGATTGGGGCGTCAAGCTAGAGCGTCAAATTGTAATTGATGCTTCAGGGCAAGGTCGTTCTGTTGGTTTGGGTCCAGCAACACCTGTGGTGAGTAAGTACGGCAACCATCCGATTACAAGAGATTTTGGCAGTGGATTTTCTTTTTATCCCCTAGCAAGACCAATTGAAACCACGCCCTTAGAAGGTGTTCAGGAAACGCCCTTGGTTGTAACCACCGAAAAAAGTTGGGGAGAAAGTAACCCGGAAAACCAACCGTTGCAGTTCGATCCAAAAAGCGATCGCCCCGGCCCGATAACGGTAGGTGTGGCATTAAGTCGCAAAGCACAACCCGCCTCACCTTCACCTACGCCTAGCGCCACAACGACAAGTCCTTCACCTACGCCTAGCGCCACAACGACGAGTCCTTCACCGACAAGTCCTTCACCCACATCAACACCTCAAGCAAAGGCGAGTCCTTCAGCATCACCCACATCAACACCTCAAGCAACGACGAGTCCTTCAGTATCACCCACGCCTAGTGCTTCACCATCAATAACACCTATCACCAAAGCAACGACGAGTCCTTCAGTATCACCCACGCCTAGTACTTCACCATCAATAGCACCTACCACCAAAGCAACGACTAGTCCTTCATCGACAAACCAGGAAAAGAATACGAAAAAGACATCTGAGGCACGACTAATTGTTTATGGAAACTCAAACTTTGCAACAGATGGATGGTTCAAGCAGCAACTTAATGGTGATGTCTTTCTTAATTCTGTAAGTTGGTTGAGCAAACGGGACGAGCAAGCGCTTTCAATTCGTCCAAAAGAACAAAAAAACCGCCGGATTAACCTAAGTACTATGCAAGCAGGAGGACTAGGTTGGGTAACGCTGCTCATTATGCCTTTAATTGGCTTCACAACAGCCGGAATAATGTGGTGGCGTCGGCGATAGAGAGTACAAAATTATGAAGCTACACCGAACAACTCTGGTTCTGTTATTCACAGCAATCTTGCTGGGCGGTTTTGTTTATTTCGCTGAAATTCAGGGCGCGACAAAGCGAGAAGCCGTTAAAACAACGAAGCAGCCAATATTTGCTCTAAAAGAAGACGATATTCAGTCCTTAACCCTTTACTTAGATGAGGAGACTTTGGAGTTTGAGCGGGTTAGTGGAAAAACAGGGTGGCAGATGAAGACGCCGCAAGATGTCCCGGCTAGCAATGCCGCTGTGGCTTTTTTGTTGAATTTGTTAGTAGAAGGAAAAAGCGATCGCTCTTTCCCTATTAAACCTAGCCAATTTCAAGACTATGGATTAGATAAACCGATCGCTGTCGTCAGCGTAAAGCTCAAAAATCAGCAAACTCATCAGCTCATTTTAGGCAAACCTGACTTTAATCGCAGTTTCTTATACGCTCAAGCAGATCCATCCGTTCAATCGCCTCAGCCTTGGAAAGTGCTATTAGTGCCGATAGACTTTGAGTATGCCGTAAATCGCCCCCTGTCAGAATGGCAGAGCAAGTCGGAAAATTCTGATAGTCCAAAACCCTCACCAACACCAGTAACTCCTAAACCGACACCAACATCGGCAACTCCCAAACCCTCACCAACATCGGCAACTCCTAAACCGACACCAACACCAGCAACTCCCAAACCCTCACCAACATCAGCAACTCCTAAACCCTCACCAACATCAGGAACTCCCAAACCCTCACCAACATCGGCAAGTCCTACTCCCTCACCAGCGTCAGGAAGATAGTAGCATTAGTTACGCGATCGCTTACTTGCTCACATGAGCCAGCTCAAAAAAGCGATTTTCTCAAGTAAATAGCCTTCACAGGCGATACCATTCAAGTAAACAGGGAAACAGTTAAAGTTGAGATTAGGTGAGTACACTTGTTTTTTGTTGCGCTCAAGTAAAGAGTTCTAAAACTCATTCTCAAAGCGACTTACTACAGATACTTTCCCTGCTAACCCGCATTAACAAGGAGTTGAGGGTAAACTCTCTTTAGCGGACAAAAACAGAAATGGTATAAGAGAAAATTCAAGCCGCAACGCTAGTTAATTGATTAACCTCCTAGCTGGAGAAGACAAACTATGGACCCAGTTATTTCAATCCTTGCCCCAATGATCTTAGTGATTATTGGCTACACCATCGGCTCGACTAAAATTGTCAATGAGGGAAACCAAGCTTTAGTGGAACGCTTGGGAAAATTCCATAAAAAACTCGATCCTGGTCTTAACTACATCATTCCTTTTCTTGACAGAATTGCAGTGGAGGATACAGTCCGCGAGCAGGTTTTAGACATTCCTCCCCAACAGGCAATCACTAGAGACAATATTTCTCTAGAAGTAGACGCTGTTGTCTTGTGGAAAGTCTTGGATCTAAAGGAAGCTTACTACGCTGTTGAAGATGTAGAGCTAGCCATTCAAAATTTAGTCACAACAGCGCTGCGTTCTATGATTGGTGAACTGGATTTGTCCGAAACCTACTCCTCCAGAGCCACCCTTAATCAAAAGTTATTACGCCAATTAGATGAAGCAACGGCGGGTTGGGGAGTGAAAGTGACTCGCATTGAGTTACAAGAGATTAAGCCACCAAAAACCATTTTGGAGTCGCTGGAGCAAGAGCGAGCCGCTGAGAGTCAAAAACAAGCGACAATTTCCCAGGCACAAGGCACGGTAAAGTCAATCCAAATCCTTTCGGAGGCACTTCAGTCCCAGACTAATAGTCAACAAATCTTGCAGTTTCTCATTGCTGAACGTTATGTAGATGCGAATCAAAAATTGGGTGAAAGTGCCAATTCCAAAGTAGTCTTTATGGACCCGAAAGCGCTCTCAGAAGCCCTAAGCGATTTGATTTCCACTCCTGATGCGCCTGTTGATGCAAACATGACAAATGGTTTGACTAAATCTAGCGAGCAATAAGGAGTTGTTTGATGTTCTTGGTCATTTGTCCTTGAAAACGGAACCAAGAATAAGTGACCAATGACGAATGACGAGGGAGTCTATATGTGAATGAGCTTGAACGTTATCTCTTTGACCTGCAAGGGTTTTTGATCATCGAAGATGCTTTAACGCCAACAGAAATAGCTGCGTTAAATCAAGATATAGATCGGCAAATTGCTACTGTCGATAAGAAAAGATTGCCTTGCTTACGCTTTGACAGCTTACTGCCTTGGGGAACACCCTTTTGCTCCCTTATCGACAACCTCCGGATTACTCCTTATCTTGTTGACCTTCTTGGCGTCAACTTCCGCTTAGATCACGATTATCTTCACATCATCCGTTACGGTAAAGGACCAATTGGCACTACCTTGCATGGCGGTGGTACTCCTTACGATCCTTGTCAGTATTACATCTACAAAAACGGACAGATGTACAATGGCTTACTGGCTGTGGCATACAATCTAACGGATGTGCAACCAGGCGAGGGCGGGTTTGGCTGCATTCCCGGTAGCCACAAGAGCAACCTGCCTTTTCCCAGCGAGTGGCGAGATTTGGAGTCGCCTCATCCCTGCGTGCAAGCAGTCACTGGCAAAGCGGGAACTGCCATCCTCTTCACTGAAGCCCTCACTCACGGCACTCTACCCTGGAAAGCTAGCCAGGAACGCCGTACGTTGTTCTACAAGTATTCGCCTCATCCTTCTGCTTGGGCGCGGTATTATTACAATCTCGATGATTATCCTGAGTTGACGGAAGCTCAAAGGCGCATTTTAAGAACTCCTGGTGTTTATCCTTAATCTTAGTAAGAATAGATTTTTTGGCAGAATCAAGAGTTTGAGATTAACCGCAGATGAATTGGGATGTGTTCTTAAATTTAACCATCCTTATTTAATAGCTCTCAGCTTTATAATTAGCATAGTCTGCCTTGTTTACTAGCTTTTGAGTGACCCACGGGATGCCTCCCGATCCAGCGTTCATCAACAG
>CADCTM010000517.1:0-456 GCA_902805485.1 uncultured Coleofasciculus sp.
TTTGTAGGTGGCAAGTCGTCCGACAAAATGAACGCCTGGAGTTGCGTCTGCGAGTGCTTTGTATTGTTTGTAAAGTTCGGTGTTTTCGGGGCGAGGTACGGGGTAATAAGGGTCGCCTTCTGCACGGGGATATTCGTAGACAATGCTTGTTTTCTGATGTTCCTGTCCCGTCAGGTATTTGAATTCTGTTACGCGGGTGTAAAGATGTTCGTTGGGGTAGTTTACTACGGGCGCAGTTTGATGGACTGGGGTATTGAGTGTTTCGTGCTTAAATTCTAGGGAACGGTAGGGTAGTTTGCCGTAACGGTAATCAAAAAATCCATCGACGGGTCCTGTATAAATCATCTCCCGGTAAGGAATTATGCTTTGAATTTCCCGATAGTCGGTGTTAAGCATAATCTTAATGTTTGGGTGAGATAGCATCTTTTCAAACATCCGAGTGTAGCCATGTAACGG
>CADCTM010000517.1:466-2214 GCA_902805485.1 uncultured Coleofasciculus sp.
TAACGGCATTGCTTGGTAGGTGTCTGTGAAGTAACGATCATCTCGGTTGGTGCGGGTGGGGACGCGGGCCGTAACTGATTTATCAAGTTCGGATGGGTCGATATCCCATTGTTTGCGGGTATAGTTGCGGAAGAATTTTTCGTAGAGTTCCCGTCCAACTTTGCTGACAACGACATCTTCTGAGGTGCGGATCTGTTCTTTGGGTTCGGCAACGGAGGCGAAGAATTCTTCTAGCTGAAATGAGGTGAGTTTGAGTCCGTAAAGTTTGTTGATCGTGTCGAGGTTAATTGGCATGGGCACGAGTTGACCGTCTACACTTGCAAGGACGCGATGTTCGTAGGGGCGCCATTCGGTGAATTTGGAGAGGTACTCGAAGACGTTGCGTGAGTTGGTGTGAAAGATATGGGGACCGTATTTGTGGACGAGGATGCCTGAATTGTCGTAATGATCGTAGGCATTGCCACCAATATGCGATCGCGTATCGACGATTAATATTTTCTTTCCAGACTGAGCTAATCTTTCTGCCAGGACGCTTCCTGCAAACCCAGCACCGACAATTAGGTAATCAAACATTTTTTTTCTCGCTTTTTTTACAAAATGGCAGGATAATTTAGCTTCCTTGCTGACTTAAAAGGGAAGTAAACTACTTGGTCAATAATTTGGAATAGTTAAGTATTTGTTCTTGGGAAAGGTTGGTTCGCAAGCTGTTAACCAACGGGTGTTGCAATGATGTAGTTTTCTGTGCAACTTTCAGGCTTTTCTAAAGATGAGCGATCGCTAATTACGCCTTCGATCAGTTGCAACATATGCGCCCAAGTCGAATCCCAGGAACTTTGGGCCAAGAAGGTATCGACTTGATTGAGCCATTCTGAATCTTGGGCATTTTGGTTCATTGCAACTTCTGCGGCAGATATAAAATCTATTGCAGTGTCGGCAATTTGCACTAAGCCGTTTTCTCCATAAGGACGAACCACATCCCGGATCGAGGTTGAGACAACTGGTTTCCCAGCAGCTAGGTATTCTGGGGTTTTGGTAGGACTAATAAAGCGGGTTGATTCGTTACGAGCAAAGGGCAACAAGGCGACATCCCAACCTGCAATATAGTGCGGTAATTCTTGGTAAGATTTCCCTCCTAAGTAATGAATATTTGGGTGTTTTGGCAACGTTTCGGGGTTAATTTTAACGACGGGACCGATAATAACTAAATGCCAATCTGGTCGTGCTTGGGCGATTTCACTGAGCAAATCAATTTCCATCCGTTCGTCAATTACGCCAAAGAATCCTAACCGGGGATGGGGAATATTTTCTTGATCTGCGGGTTCACTTGATGTATGGTCTTTTGCTCTGCACTGGGCAAAGTGGGCGGTATCAATGCTACTGGGGAAAGCGTAGACATTTGGGTGCTGGTTGCGCTTGGCTTCGTAAAGGCTTTGTCCCCCGGTAAATACTAAGTCTGCACAGTTAAAAAGTTCGGCTTCGCGCTGTTGGATGATTGGATTAGCGCCTTTAAATGCTGATAGTTCATCCATGCAGTCGTAGACAACTACCAGTGGTTTTAGGTGGCGAGAAAAGCTGATTGCCATTGGTGTGTAGTACCAAAGAATGTACTGGCTAATCTGCGCTTGCTCAAATAATTTATCGAGCATTAGCTGTTGAAATGCGATCGCTTCTTCCTCACTTGTTCCTTCGCGCAGGTGCGGCACTACAACCCAAACACCAGTGTCGCGCTGGCTAATATCTACGTGAGC
>CADCTM010000518.1 GCA_902805485.1 uncultured Coleofasciculus sp.
GGTCTGTGGCGGCTACGGATTTTGGGAAGATATCGGTAGCAGTTGCAACTAATTCGCCTTTTTGTCCTTTGTAAGAGCGATGATTAGCGATCGCATTTAAGGGGAAAGTTAAAAAGTTCTTGTCTGCTAAGGCATCAAATAACACCCCAGCTTCTGAGTGTCCTTGTACTCGAAGACGCGCGACAACCGCTTGGGGCATTTCTGCTTGGATCTGCGACGCTTGCTCAGTCTCTGCATAGGCGAGTATTAGCAGATACGTTTCTGGGTCTCCTTGAATGTAATCCAAATGCAGCCAAATTATCTGAGCCTCTGTGGGAGTGCTGAGGGAAGAACCTAAGTTCGTGTCGGATACTGGGATAATTTCCGTAATTTGTGCTGATTGAATCGTTCTGGATTTGCCGCCAAACCAGCGACAGGTATACAGGTAATCTCGTAAGCTAGATTCTAGTGTGGCTTTCAACTCAGGTTGAGAAAAAACCGTCTGCCATTGTTCATTGACAACCAGTGTGGGGATTTGCGATTGAGGGATAGTCGGTTGCAGCGGACTGTGTTGCGGTTTGAGGGTAAACCAGTAAAACGAGTGAGGACTGACGCTGAGGAAGTAGGGCGACTCTTGGATTGGGGGGAACTCGGTACGCCCAAAAATTTCAACCGGTATCATCCCCTTAAAGGGGGATAAGTCTAATTCTACGGTTTGGACAAAGCGGGATAAATTCGCCACAACTAAGATATGTTCTTCGTCGTAGGTGCGCGTGTAGGCAAGAACTTTCCGGTTTTCTGGGTGCAAGAACTCAAATGTGCCGCGTCCTAATGCTTGGAAGCGCTTCCGGGTGGCAAGTAGGCGTTTCATCCAATACCACAGGGAATTGGGGTTTGCGCGTTGTGCCTCGACGTTGACGGCTTCGTAGTGATATTCTGACTCAACGACCACGGGTAAATACAGTCGATGCGGGTTGACGCGACTAAAACCAGCATTACGGTCGGCACTCCATTGCATCGGTGTACGGACGCCATTGCGATCGCCTACATACACATTATCCCCCATGGCAATTTCATCGCCGTAGTAAAGGACTGGTGTTCCTGGCAGAGACAGCAAGAGACCGTTAAGTAATTCGATTTGACGGCGGTCATTTCCCAAAAGAGGCGCTAATCTGCGACGGATACCTAAGTTATGTCTCATTTCGGGGTCTTGAGCATATACCCGATACATATAGTCTCGGTCTTCATCGCTGACCATTTCCAAGGTCAATTCATCGTGATTGCGTAAAAAGAGCGCCCATTGGCAGTTATCGGGAAGCGCTGGTGTTTGTTGGAGAATATCGCTAATCGGGAAGCTATCTTCCATTCGCAGCGACATAAACAAGCGCGGCATGAGGGGAAAATGGAAGTTCATATGACATTCATCCCCCTCACCGTAATATTGTGCGGCATCCTCCGGCCATTGATTTGCCTCGGCAAGGAGCATACGATTAGGGAATTTGGCATCGACATGCGATCGCATTCGCTTCAGGAAAGCATGAGTTTCTGGCAAGTTCTCGCAGTTCGTTCCTTCTCGCTCATATAAATAAGGTACGGCGTCCATCCGTAACCCATCAACTCCCAGTTCTAGCCAGAAATCTAGCACGTCAAAAACCGCTTTACCCACAGCGGGGTTGTCGTAGTTTAGGTCAGGTTGGTGGGAGTAAAATCGATGCCAGTAATAAGCTTTTGCTACTGGGTCCCATGCCCAATTTGAAGTTTCAAAATCCTGGAAAATAATCCGTGCTTCTTGATATTTTTCCGGCGTGTCATTCCAAACGTAAAAATCTCGCTCGTTACTTCCTTTGGGTGCCTTTCTTGAGCGTTGAAACCAAGGATGTTGATCAGAGGTATGGTTAATAATTAATTCAATAATTACACGGATGCCTCGTTGATGGGCAGCTTCTAAAAACTCTTTGAAGTCCTCTAACGTGCCATAAATTGGGTTAACGCTCGTGTAGTCAGAAATATCGTAGCCATCATCTCTTAAAGGTGAGGGAAAGAACGGTAATAACCACAGTGCTGTCACCCCTAAATCTTGCAAGTAGTCTAGTTTCTCTGTCAACCCTCGAAAGTCCCCAATTCCGTCGCCGTTACTATCAGCAAAGGCGCGAACTGGTACTTCGTAAATTACTGCATTTTTAAACCAAAGGGGGTCGTCTTTTAATAGTGAGAGAGAGTTTTGCATA
>CADCTM010000519.1 GCA_902805485.1 uncultured Coleofasciculus sp.
TTACCAGAAGAATTCCAAGGGAAAATTGGCATATACGCCATTTTTAGCCAGGATAAAACACTGCAAATTGTCAACTATTCGCGCGATATTTATCTTAGCCTTAAACAACATGTGGTACGTCAACCCCAATCATGTTACTGGCTAAAAGTAGAAACAATCGAGCGTCCTAATCGTACCCGTTTAGAAACAATTCGAGATGCTTGGATTGAAGAAAATGGGATGAAACCTGTAGGAAATGCTGCCGATGTAATGATTTGGAATGATCCGATTGATGCTAAATTGTCCATGACAGATGAAGAGCATCTAAGTTATGAAAAAGGAGATGAGATGATGCGAATTAAACTTTTAAAACAAGTGGCGCGACGAGTTGAAGCCAAAATTTTAGAAGCACTAAAATCTCGTGGTGTGCAAACAGAAATCCGTTTCAACCCAAAACTCAAAGAAAGTGGTTTACTGGACTTGAAATAGAAGCGTATTTCCTTTGGAGGATTTGGACGCTTCACACGGAGCGTAAAATTCAGGTAGCATAAGCTTTCGTAACACCCTATTTTTATTTGTATAAAAAGCGTTTCTGAATTTATGACACTGACGCTATTGAATAATCGCTATCGGGTAGTCCAGACGCTGGGCGGTGGTGGGTTTAGTAACACCTTTCTTGCCGAAGATACTCATATGCCTTCGGGAAGACGCTGTGTGATTAAGCAGCTCAAGCCCGTGACGAATGACCCCCAAACTTATAAACTCGTACAAGAACGGTTTCAACGGGAAGCAGCGGTTTTAGAGGATCTGGGAGACGGAAATAACCAAATTCCGAAGTTGTTTGCCTATTTTACGGAAGCGGGACAATTTTATCTGATACAAGAGTTTATTGAAGGCGACACCTTGACGAAAAAGGTGGAAAAAGAAGGAACTGTTAGTGAAAATGAGGTGAAGCAGCTACTTGTTAGTTTGCTACCCGTACTAGATTATGTCCACAGTCGCCACATGGTACACCGGGATATTAAACCGGATAATGTAATTATCAGAAAACGAGATAACTTGCCCGTACTAATAGATTTTGGTGCGGTGAAAGAAGCGATGAATACGGTGGTAAATGATCCTCGTAATTCCGCTCAATCAATGGTAATTGGAACACCTGGATATATGCCAAGTGAACAAGCGGGAGGACGCCCAACTTTTTCAAGCGACTTGTATAGTTTAGGCTTAACGGCAGTATTTTTATTAACGGGAAAAATTCCTCAACAATTGGAGACGGATGCGCGTACCGGGGAGTTTATGTGGCGTCCTTATGCTCCCAATATTAACTCTAACTTGGCGATGGTGATCGATCAGGCAATTCGGTTTAATGCACGCGATCGCTTTGGGAATGCCAAAGCCATGCTCAATGCCTTAGAATCTTCTAACGCCCCAAACGCTCCTCACGCCGCTGATTCACAAATGGCAACCGTCGCAGTTGCACCCGGTGGTTTACCCCATCGCGGCAACCCTCCAACTGCACCCATTAATAACCCTTCGCCTCCCCAAACCGTTCCTGTTGCCAGAAATCCGGTTATTCCAAGAGATAATGGACGAAAGCCGTTAATAATCGGCGCTTTAGTTGCAGGAAGTTTACTGATTGGAGCGATCGCAATTGGGTTAGGATTAAGGCGATCGCCTAATAGTTCCACTCCTGTCGCTGAATCTGTTCCCACCACAGAACAACCCACAACTCAACAACAATCACTCCCTACGCCTTCTCGCTTGCCGTCTTTTGCTGTTACTCCTAGATCAGAAGCGCCGCCACGTTCATCTTCAACGGCAACGCGATCGCAATCAACAGATATTACACCGTCAACAGGAACGCGATCGCAATCAACAGATATTACGCCGCCTCCCATCGTCTCAGAGTCGCCAACACCTTTACCCTCGCAACCTTCAAACGCATCTCTACCGCAACGCGGCACGGTTTCGCCACCGCCATCTGCTAGCAACCCAAATCGGAATCTGTCTAAAACTGTTCCCGGATTTGCTCCCGGCACTCAGCGCCGCTATGTTATAGGGGAATTAGACCGTCCCACCAAAGAAACAAACGGTTATTGGAATACCCGCGCCGCACTTTATCAGGATTTTATACCAGGTCAGGTAGACTTGGGCTATTTATTTGACCGAACAGATGGGCGTCTGCGCCAAACTGAGGTGACGTTTTCCCCAACTGTGCCGCGTGAAACCATGTCACAGACATTGGACAAAATCCTTAGTGGCAACACTTCACCAGATATTCAGCAGGCATTGAATGACATATATGGGCGAAAATCTGATCGCTATAACTTTGCTATTGGTCGAAATAATAGTCTAGAAGGGGTGATTCAACGTAACGATCGCGATCGCATTTACATCGCGGTTTGGGAGGCGGATTTGAAGTAGCATACGCATTGGGGTTTGTCAAGAAACTTCAGCTTTCCTTGAAGCTTCTCTAAGCTGTTTTTCAATCGCATCACAGGCAACATAAACACCATTTTCTCCCTGAATAATGTGCCCAATTTCTATTGCTTTTGCGGCAGAACAGGGATTACCAACAATTCGCTTAACTCCTTGGCAACTCGTGACGCTGAATACTGCTTATGCCCAATCGTACGCGAAGTTCCTAAACGTTCAACCCGCGTAGCATTAACATCTTTAATTAAGGGACAATCCGATGGTCTTACAAATTCCATCCAGCAAAACAGAACCGACTGTCACTTGGGAGAGCCTGCCAGCCGACTACGTTTTACCCGATGACCCCGTGGAAAACATTCAACAACCGCCCCTTGCCGCCGCCCTCACCGATGCGCTAGGAGCCAACGGACGCATTCAACCCGAAATGCTGATTGGCTCAAACTTTGGACTAGTCGCCACGGTAAAGAAAAAGATCGTCGTCAAAGCCCCTGATTGGTTCTATGTCCCCCAAGTACAACCCGTGACAGAAGGTATCATTCGCCGCAGCTATACACCAAATTTGGAAGGCGCACCCGTTGCGGTGGTGATGGAGTTTTTGTCCCAAGAAGAAGGCGGTGAACTGTCGGTGCGCTCGACTCCACCCTACGGCAAGCTTTATTTCTACGAACACATTCTGCAAGTGCCTACCTATGTAACTTATGACCCCTACGAACCCAGCCTGGAAGTGCGGTGCTTGAACAATGGATGCTACGCGGTGCAGGCAGTCAATGCCGAGGGACGGGTATGGATTCCGGAGTTAGAGTTGTCTCTGGGAATTTGGTCAGGGGAACGTCTGCGGCAAACCATGAACTGGCTACGCTGGTGGGATAGTACCGGTAATTTGCTGCTGTGGAGTGCGGAACAGGCCCAACAGGAGCGTCAACGCGCTGAAGAAGAACGCCAACGCGCTGAACAGGAACGTAAACGAGCAGAAGTATTCGCGGCTAAGTTGCGTGAGTTGGGAGTCGAGCCAGATCAGTTGACCTGAATTCAGAAGGCACAGAGTTTTGAGTGGTGACTTCGCTCAATCTGCTTGCAGCAGCGCTTGCGCTATCGCGCTAACCTTGTCAAAGAGGCTGAGTTTAAGGGTATAAGTTAATGATTAGTCGCAAAGCTAAAAAAATCTTAGGCTTGATCAGCGCCGTCAGCATAAGTTTGTTAATGATTCTATTGCCAGTTTCATTAAAAGTCTCTACAGCCAAAGAGGCTCAATATGTTAAGACTTTGAATCAGGTTTGGAACGAAGTAAATAGCAATTTCTTTGATCCAAAATTTAATGGAATTGATTGGAATGCAAAGCGAGACGAATATACAAATCGAGTTAAATCCTCTCAATCTATCGAAGAAGCCTCAGCAGTCATTAATCAAATGCTATCTGAGCTAAATACATCTCACACTCGGTTTTATTCAAAACTAGAGCCGGCGTACTACCAACTTTTGGGAATTTTTAGCGATCGTGGTTTTAGTAAACAAATAAAAAAAGTTTTTCCAGACGGTAAAATCGATTATCCAGGTATCGGAATTTTTACTAAAGATCTTAATAAAAAAACGTTTATAACAGCAATTTTAGATAATAGTCCAGCGGCAAAAGCGGGTTTGAAAGTCGGCGATGAAATCCTAGCAGTTGATGACAAACCTTATCAATCCATTCAATCATTTGTTAACACACAAGAGGTTAAACTCTCAATTCAACGAACTCCTGACTCAAAAAGTGTTGAACAAATTACTGTAATTCCTAAGAAGCTTGACCCCAATACGCTTTTTCTAGATGCCATGAAAGATAGCATCAAGATTATCGAACGCCAAGGTAAAAAAATTGGCTATGTCCATATCTGGTCTTATGCTGGCGATCAATATCAGGAACTGTTAGTTAATGAAATTGCCTATGGGAAGTTAAAAGATGCAGAGGCATTGATATTAGATCTTCGGGATGGTTGGGGTGGCGCTGATCCAAACTATCTTAATATTTTCACAGAAAAAGTTCCTGTTTTAACTCGAATCGGTCGCGATGGGATAAAGCGAGACTTAGATTTTCAATGGAGAAAACCAGTAGTCATGCTGGTAAATAATGGCTCAAGAAGTGGTAAAGAAATTCTGGCGTATGGTTTTAAAAAATACAAACTTGGGACGCTAATTGGTACAAAAACAGCGGGGGCTGTTGTTGGTGGAAGTCCTTTTCTTTTGGAAGATGGCAATCTTTTATATCTAGCTGTTATCGATGTTTTGGTGGATGGAGAACGGCTGGAAGGAAAGGGCGTTATACCTGATATTGAAGTCCCCTTTACCTTAGAATATGCTCAGGGAAAAGACCCTCAATTAGAGAAATCCGTAGAAGTTCTTTTAAAACTGTAGGGACAGCGCAAAGCCCTGCCCCTACGATTGTAAAGGGAAGAAAAATCTCTCCCTACCTCAAGCAATTCCTACTTAACACTTGCCTTAGCGCCGGCTTCTTCCAACTGCTTCTTGACATCTTCAGCAGCGTCTTTAGCAACAGCTTCCTTAACAGGTTTTGGTGCAGATTCTACCAAGTCTTTGGCTTCCTTCAGACCTAAACCAGTCAATGTCCGTACCACCTTCAGAATGGCAATCTTCTTGTCAGCAGGAACATCTTCCAAGATGACATCAAATTCGGTTTGCTCTTCGACTTCTTCAGCAGGGGCACCCGCACCAGGTGCCATCATCATCATGCCACCCGCAGGCGCAGCGGCACTCACGCCAAAGGCTTCTTCAATTTGCTTGACTAAATCAGCAGCTTCCAACAAAGTCAGTGATTTTAGTTTTTCGAGAATTTCATCAGTTGCAGTAGACATGGATAAACTCCTTCTTGGATTAATGTTTTTTTGCGCTTCTATACAGAAGCTGGTTTTTGTCGTCTCTTGATTTTGAGGGACTACTCTGCCGCGTTTTCAGTAGCAGCAGCATCCTCAACAACCGCATTATCAGCAGCCGCATCCTCAACAGCAGCGCCACCTTCTTCTTTGTCAGCAATTGCCTGAATACAGCGACCAAGCGAAGCCGGAACTTCGTTGATACTGACAGCCAGCATCCTTGCCACACCGTTAATCGCACCAGCAATTTGAGCAATAAGCTGCTCTTTCGAGGGCAAGTCGCCAATCGCCTTCAGTTGAGCTTCAGTCAAGGCGCGACCTTCCATTACGCCGCCCTTAAGTTCTGTCTTCTTAGTGGCTTTCTGGAAGTCTTGGTAGGCTTTGATGGCACCGCCGATGTCATCTTTAACCAGCACGAATGCTGATGAACCCGAAAGGAATTCTGTCATCGCTTGCCAGTTTTCTTCGCCATCAATGGCACGTTGCATGAACGTGTTTTTGGCTACTGTGCAAACGGTACCTGTAGGACGTAGACGATTGCGTAAGTCTGTAATTTCAGCAACCGTCAGTCCTTGGTATTCAATTACAAACGCTAACTGAGACTCACTCAAGTCTTGCTTGAGTCCAGCGACGACTTTTTGTTTGCTTTCAAGTGCTCTACCCATTCTTATCTCACCTCCTTGGTGTTTGATGTTTGGAGTTTGCTATTTGTTGGATTAATAACTCCCAATCAATAACAAACCCCGGACAATATGCCGGGGTTGCGCTTCGTATTTTGTTCGTGCCACTGGTCATTAATGTCGGTGGCGCGACGGATACTCAGGGCATTGACCTCGGCAGGGAATTTAAGCGATTCGCTCCTGCTGTCTTTGGCACAAGCCGATTCAATTTTTCAAGTTGAGATTTTCAGATCAGCTCGAATCTAAAATCTTACACTATGCAGCCTCGTCTGTTTTCATGTCACGCAGGGCGTTGATATCAATTTGAATCGAGGGACCCATTGTTGATGATACAAACATGGTACGCCAATAGCGACCCTTTGCGCCTGAAGGACGGTTACGATCAATAGTTTCTTGCAGGGCTTTGAGGTTTACCAGCAGGTCTTCTGCTGAAAACGCCGCCTTGCCAAACAACACATGAACGATACCTGTTCGATCAGCCCGAAATTCTAGTTTACCAGCTTTGAATTCTGCGATCGCTTGTGTTAGGTCATAAGTCACAGTTCCACCTTTCGGTGATGGCATCAAACCTCGTGGACCCAACAGACGCCCTAATTTCGCGACTTGGGGCATCATATCCGGCGTGGCAATCAGGAGGTCAAACTCCATCATCCCTTTTTGGATTTCCTCAATCAATTCTTCGGAACCAACCACTTCAGCACCGGCAGAACTGGCTTCATTGACTTTTTCGCCTCTGGCAATCACCGCTACCCGTACCGTCTGACCAGTTCCCTTAGGCAGCGCTACGGTCGTCCGTAACTGCTGGTCAGTGTACTTTGGATCAATTCCCAAGCGAATATGTGCTTCCGCTGATTCTGGGAACTTTGCCGTGGCTGTTTCTTTTAAGATGTTGAGTGCTTCTAACGGTTCGTAAGGTCGATCTTCAACCTTTTTTTGCAGTTCTGTAAGCCGACGCGATAATTTTCTTGTCATTTAGCTCTCCTGGGGTGATTAACGAAGCTTTAGCTTCTCCCCCTAATTGTGTTTACTTCAACGGGTCATTCGTCATCATTCAAAGGACAAATGACAAACAACAACCAACTAATCTGCGATTCCTACACCCATGTTTCGCGCAGTGCCTTCGACAATCTTCATTGCCGCCTCAATGTCATTGGCATTTAGGTCAGGCATTTTGGTCTGGGCGATTTCTTGGAGTTGGGCGCGAGTAATGCTGCCAACTTTTTGTTTGTTGGGTTGACTCGAACCTTTCGGAATTCCTGCTGCTTTTTGAATCAATACGGAAGCGGGTGGAGTTTTGAGAATAAACGTAAAGCTACGATCCTCAAATACCGAAATTTCTACCGGAACCACCATTCCAGCTTGATCAGCGGTTTTGGCGTTGTATTCTTTGCAGAACGCCATAATATTCACCCCATGTTGACCCAAGGCGGGACCAACTGGTGGGGCAGGGTTGGCTTTCCCGGCGTTGAGAGCCAACTTAATCATTGCAACGACTTTTTTTGCCATTTCTAGCTTGTTTTCTCAACCTGAGTAAATTCCAATTCCACTGGCGTATCCCGCCCAAAAATTGAGAGTAACGCCTTCAGCTTGCTCCTTTCGGGGCTTACTTCTATGACCTCGCCTTCAAAATCTTTAAACGGACCTGACAGAACAAGAATTTTATCACCAACTGCCATATCAATTTTGACAACTGGCTCTTGTTCCTCGGCTTGCTTAAATATCCGTTCGACTTCTCCAGGACTTAAAGGCATTGGTTTAACGTGACCGCGCCCCCGTCCATAGCGACGTTTTTGTTCTGCCCCAACAAAATTAATCACATTCGGTGTATTTTTGACAACCTGCCAAGCGTCGTCATCCATCACCATCTGGACTAATACATAACCGGGGAAGACTTTTTCTTCTGAATGTTGCCGCGAACCATCCTTACGGATTTTCACCGTCGGCGTTTGCGGAATCTGTACTCTGAGAATCCGGTCTGCCACATCTAGAGTTTGAATGCGCTGTTCCAGGTTGGTTTTGACGCGCTTTTCACAGCCTGAGGCAACCTGAACGGCATACCAATAGGCGGCATTCGGGTCTGGTGATTGCTCAAAATCGGATGATTCGTCTGTCACAAAACTCATTGAAACACCTGTCTTGATACCCACACAAATAAGCCATCCACCAAATAAATCATGGTGGCAGAAAGGACTACCATCAGTAGAACAGCCGCTGATTCGCTGATTAACTGCTGCCGACTTGGCCAAACTACTTTACCAAGTTCGTCTTTGGATTCTTGAAAGAATTTTGTCAGGTTAAACCCTGATGCTGGTTCTTTCTCTTTGTCTTTAACCTCTGCTTCGGTTTTTTCTTTCTTTGCCACTACGTTTCATCTCCCCCTTCAGTGTAGCTGTGAGGCGTCTTGCAATGGAACAGTTGGCAGGCACTCACACAACAAGTTTACCCGAATTTTTGGCTTCATGCTGTCGAACCGCCGAGGGCAATATTTTCGGGCGGCGGCGACTCGCATTTATTTATTGTATTAATTTGAGCGCGCCCTGGAGGACTTGAACCCCCGACATCAGGTTTTGGAGACCTGCGTTCTACCAACTGAACTAAGAGCGCACGATAATCTTGAAAGTGTTAGAGACCTTCAACCCTCGCCTTGTTAATTATAACGCAACAAGGGTATCAAGAGAAAAAATCGTCTGTTCAATTTACAGACTACGGTCAAAACGTTGTTTAACGCGAGTGGCTTTACCAACGCGATCGCGTAAATAGTATAGCTTCGCCCGACGCACCTTACCTCGACGAATTATTTTAATGTTGTCAACTCGGGGCGAATGCACGAGGAACACCCGTTCCACACCAACTCCTTGGAAAATCCGGCGCACGGTAATCGTTGCATTGATGCCACCATGACGCTTGGCAATCACAATGCCTTCATAAGGCTGTACCCGTTCCTTACCACCTTCGCGAATGCGGACGCCAACTTTTATGGTGTCACCCACATAGATAATCGGTAAGTCTGACTTTAACTGTTCCGCTTCGATTGAGCGGATTACCTCTTGAGCTTTCATTTTTTTAATAAAAATTACAGCCTTTTATCTTAACTTGCTAATCGACTCGGCGTCTAGCTCCTGACGGCAACTAGAATGAAAAGGTGGTTCTAATCGCACCAATGACCACATCCGGATTGCGCTCGTCGTGGTTAGGGGCAGTGAGCCAAAAAGCCCCAGGAGTAATCGAAATATTTTCTGTCAATTGATATCTGTAAAAAGCTTCGATGTGAAAGCCCGTATCGCGATCGCTTCTTTGTTGTACCCCATTATCAATCGGTAAACCAATCGCACTGGCAAAAACATCATTACTCGTACCCGTCAACTTCGGCTGCATCCCCACCACGATCCCGCCTAAATTTCCCTTTTTTCCTAAGTCAGGAAACGCCAACGTTAGGGCATAATTCCAAATACTTGCATCCCCTTTCGTTCCATTTCCCAAAGCCCGCGCTGCCGTATAACCAACCCAACCCCCAAGTTCAAAACTTGGACTAAAGCGCTAATTCACTTGAATACCATAATTATTGCTAACAACATGACCTACACCAATCACCTTCGCCGCATTACTTCCAGCTAGCGTATCAACACCATTTTCTACCGAGTAAGAATTAAGGTAAAGTAAGCCAACCTTAAGACCACCAGTATTAAAGACAAGCTGTGCAAAGGCACCATAACCGCCATTAAATATGCCTGAACTTTGACCGGAGTTGATTAGCGCCACCTCGTCCTGATGTGTCTTCACCAAAAGTAGCCAAAGTCTAGATATGATTGCTTTGCTAATTGC
The DNA here is from genome assembly GCA_902805485.1 of uncultured Coleofasciculus sp. Taxonomy (GTDB): domain Bacteria; phylum Cyanobacteriota; class Cyanobacteriia; order Cyanobacteriales; family Coleofasciculaceae; genus CADCTM01. The sequence goes on from CADCTM010000519.1 coordinate 9,785, forward strand.
CAAGTTACCACCCAGACCTGCCCGATTACCAAGAGGAAAATACACAGGGTTAACTTTACCAAAATTAGAAAGTCCAGCCGTTGCCGTATCTGATTGATTTTGACGGGAATAATGCCAAAAACACCGATTTCGCTAGTCATAATTCCCGAACTATTCAGATATCTTACCTTTGTCTCCGACTTCAAGCGGTTGCCAACTTTACAAATTTATCTAGTCTTTGAGTCGTCGGAACCAGCAAAACCTCGTAGAGGCGTTCCGGCGGATTGTCAAATTAGTCAACAACAAAAAAAAGCCCCCAATTTCTTGAAGGCATTTTCCATTACTAATTAGAAGTCAACGAGTGACTAGAAAGTGAAAGTGGTTCGGACAGTACCAATAAC
>CADCTM010000520.1 GCA_902805485.1 uncultured Coleofasciculus sp.
CTCAGACATCCTCAATATCTATAATTTTTATGTTGTGGTAGGTGATTTTAAACCTTCAGTAGTCGTGATGATTCCCTTTGAAATAGGTGATACGAGTCATCGACTCGTAGCATTTCCAATTTAACGGGACTTGAGTCGAGCGCAATACTTGAAAGCTTTACTCCCTTTACTTACTACCCCTTCACCTAAATGCACCCGTGCTGTGTCACTGTAGAGAGAATAGAGAAAAATACCTGATATCGCTACAGAAATCAGCTCATCGTTTTATGCAAACTCTTTCAACACCGCAAACTGCCCCAAGTCAATTCCCAATTGATACCACCATCCATCGGCGCAAAACCCGTCCAGTTAAAGTCGGCAGCGTTACGATCGGAGGTGGTTTTCCGGTTGTCGTGCAGTCGATGATTAATGAAGACACCTTAGATATCGACGGTTCCGTTGCCGGAATTCGTCGCTTGCACGAGATTGGCTGCGAAATTGTCCGCGTTACCGTGCCAAGTATGGCTCATGCTAAGGCTTTGGCAGAAATTAAGCAAAAATTACATGAAACTTATCAACCTGTGCCGTTAGTTGCCGATGTCCATCATAACGGCATGAAAATTGCCCTGGAAGTTGCCAAGCACGTTGATAAAGTGCGGATTAATCCAGGATTATACGTATTTGAAAAGCCAAAAGCTGACCGCACTGAATACACCCCCGCCGAATTTGATGAAATTGGCGAAAAAATCCGCGAAACCCTAGAACCTCTGGTCGTTTCCCTACGAGATCAGGGTAAAGCGATGCGAATTGGCGTTAATCATGGTTCTCTTGCGGAACGGATGCTGTTTAGCTACGGTGATACCCCGGAAGGCATGGTGGAATCTGCTTTAGAATTTATTCGTATTTGTGAGTCTTTGGATTTCCGCAACATCGTAATTTCCATGAAAGCATCGCGAGTGCCAGTAATGCTTGCGGCGTATCGCTTGATGGCAAAGCGCATGGATGAACATGGCATGGATTACCCCTTACATTTAGGTGTGACGGAAGCGGGAGATGGGGAGTATGGGCGAATTAAGTCTACTGCTGGCATTGCCACATTACTCGCTGATGGCATTGGTGATACAATTCGCGTCTCTTTAACTGAAGCACCGGAAAAAGAAATCCCGGTTTGTTACAGCATTCTGCAAGCGCTGGGTTTGCGGAAGACGATGGTGGAGTATGTCGCCTGTCCTTCTTGCGGTCGGACTTTGTTTAATTTAGAAGAAGTACTGCACGTAGTTCGGGAAGCGACTAAGCATCTTACGGGTTTGGATATTGCCGTGATGGGTTGTATTGTTAATGGTCCGGGGGAAATGGCAGATGCAGACTATGGGTATGTCGGCAAGCAGGCTGGGTTCATTTCTCTGTATCGCGGCAGGGAGGAGATTAAGAGGGTGCCAGAAGCTCAAGGTGTTGAGGAGTTGATTAATTTGATTAAGGCGGATGGTCGTTGGGTTGATCCTTAATTCACCCCCCTAACCCCCCTTTTTAAGGGGGGAACAAGAAATCCTTAAGCCGCTTTATCAATAGTGAGGAGGTTGGGGGGATAGATTCTAAGATTGTCCTTGTTCCGCTTGGGAGTCCGTATCTTCTGGCGCGTGGTCAAACATAATCTCGAAGGGAACATTTGGCATCATTCGTTTCAGGATTTGCAGATGTCCCTCGGCGTCACTGCGGCGGCGAAAGCGTCCGACGATTCGCATTTGCACATTGGAGACGGGACGGATGATGCACCACGGATTTAGCTTATCTCGATAGGTCATAATAAATTTGACTCCTTTGGTTTTGGGAGCCGGAGCCAGCGCAGTGTCTTGCTAGGATTTGTGCGCTGGCTCTCAGCTTTTTATATATTAATACATAAATTAATTTATTTATATATTAATTTATGAATAAATTAACTATTTTTTGCCACAATGATAGTGGAGTACCTGATGATTAAAACTGTGGCTGAAGAGTCGATTAGGGTTTACCTACCCAAAGAGAAGAAATTGCGTTTTAAGGCGGCTTGTGTGGTTCAAGACCGGGACATGAGCGATGTTGTGAATGAGATGATTGACAAGTGGTTGGAGGAGAATGGAATGCCGGCGAAGCAGGAGAAGTGAAGGGGGAGTGAGGAGGAGGCGAGTAAGCTTATTCTCCTCTTTCTATTATTTATTGTTATTTAGCAAGGCTCC
>CADCTM010000521.1 GCA_902805485.1 uncultured Coleofasciculus sp.
GACGTAGCTTCGCTTCCTCTTCAACTTCATAAATACCAAAGACCTTAGTAACATCTTTCGTCGGACCAATAGTAATTAAAACACCACTGTCTTTCTGAACAGCCAAACCATCAAGATGAGCTTGTCTATAAGGCGTCCGCTTTTCCAAAACATCCTCACAATAGCTTCCCCACATCACATATTTAGGCATAGTTTTAATTATTTGTTAGTCAATAGCCATCAATCATCCGTTCAATCCGTTGCCAAATTAGTGATTTTCCGTCTAACCCTCTTCTGTCAATCTCGCTAGAGAATAATCCGAAACCCTTGCTTTTGTATGGGCAAAGCATTGCGATCCAAATCTTACCCTAATTACCATAATCCTTATATCGCAATACTTCGCCCTTTTCTTTGCTCCGCGAATAGTCATCGATAATTCGTGCCAGAAAAGTCCCTTGGTTGTTCGCCAATAAATCATTAACAAACAACCAACAACTGTCTAACTTCTGAGACTAACGCCAAATTTTTCCATCAAAGCTTCTCGAACTTTTTGATGCACTGGCTCTACCTTTTCATCAGTTAGAGTGCCATTGCTTGCTCGATAAACTAATCGGAATGCCAAACTTCTTTGTCCTTCAGGAACCGATTCTCCCTGATATTCATCAAACAATTGTACCGACTCCAATAACTTCCCTGCCGCCTTTTGTGTAACACGTTCAATTTCCGCCACAGAGACTTTTATCGGTGCAAAGAACGCCAAATCTCGGTCAGAGGCTGGATAAGTAGAATAAGACTGGAAGTGTGGAGTCAAGCGTTCATCCTGATCCAAAGCATCCAACATTACATCCAAGTCCAACTCAAAGGCATACACAGCATCAGGTAAACCCCTCTCGGCTCGTAATGAAGGATGCAACTGTCCAAAATTGCCCAAGCGATCGCCTTGTAACCACAACGAAGCCGTGCGTCCTGGATGATAGCGATCATCTTGCCGATTTGGTTGATATTCTACATTGTTTAGTCCCAAGCGCTGAAATACACTTTCCAGCAAGCCCTTAGCCTCATACCAGGTCATCGGTAACTCACGTCCTGCCCTCACCCAGCGCCCTTGGGTAGTGTCACCGCCCAAAATCCCCGCGACGGCATCAGCTTCTTCTAAACCCTCTTCTTCTCGCCAGAAAATGCGACCAATTTCAAAGCCATTTAATGCCCCATTTCCTTGTTCCAAATTGTACTGGAAGGCATCAATTAACCCAGAAAGTAAATCGGTTCGCAAAGCTGAATATTCAACTAACAAAGGATTAGCCAAACGAATTTGGTTATCATCTTTGGGTTTAACCAGTGAGTAATGAACTAACTCCGTCAAACCTGCCGCCCGGAATGCTTCTCGCAGTTGTCGCATCAACTGCTGTTCTAGGGAAAGATAACCCGGTTCCGTTTTATCAGGCAACTCCTCGCAAAAGTTGTCATAACCGTAGAGACGAGCAACTTCTTCGATTAGGTCAATTTCTCGCTCTAAATCCCGATAGCGATAGGGTGGAACTGTAACCCTCCATTGGACAGATTCGGCGGCTTGAAGTTCTAGTGTACAACCGAGGGCAGTCAGGATACGTTCCACATCTTCTGCCAGAATTTCCCCAGTTTCTTCCCCTAAATCAACAGGTCCTAAAATCTGATTAATTCGGTCGAGGCGTAACTCAATTGAACGCGCCCAAGTTGAAGGATGGGGTCTAGTGTCGGCAATTTCCTGTCCTATTGGTGTGCCAGAGGCTAATTCTGTAAGTAAGGCGATCGCTCTCTTCAAAGCAACCCCCAATTCTGCCTGATTCACCGTACGCTCATAACGGGTAGAAGCCTCAGTCCGTAAGCCTTGAGTCCGAGCTGAACGGCGAATTGCCTTACTTTCAAACAGCGCCGCTTCCAGGACTAAATTTTGTGTCTCTTGCGTTACTTCTGTTTCTTCGCCTCCCATGACGCCAGCAAGAGCAACCGGCTTATCGTTGGCAGTAATTAGCAGCGTTTGGGGTTGGAGGGTGCGGGTTTGACCATCTAGGGTTTTGAGGGACTCCCCAGTGTTAGCAAAACGAACACCCAGGGTGAGCGAATCTTTAGCGGCAACGGATAAAAGGCGATCGCGGTCAAAGGCATGAAGCGGTTGCCCCCATTCCAACAAAACGTAGTTAGTTACATCCACCACGTTATTAATCGGTCGTACTTCCGCCGCTAATAGACGCCGTTGTAACCAATCTGGGGAAGGAGCAATTTTCACCCCTTCAATCACCGTACCAATGTAAGCCGGACAGGCGCTAGGCTCGGATATTTTCAAGCTCAACCCCCCTGTCGGAATCGTCAGATCAGGGGCGTCTGGCAGCCTCAAGGACGCCCCTGTAAGTGCGGCGACTTCTCTGGCTACCCCAACCATACTCAGGGCATCAGCGCGGTTTGCTGTGGCGGTCAAATCGAGAATCACATCTTCCAAGTCAAGGAGTGGGCGAACATCGCTCCCCAACTGGAGATTCTCCTCTTCAAAAATATAAATTCCCGATGATTCTTTTTCTAAGCCAACTTCGGCTAACGAGCAAATCATCCCTTCCGAGCGAACCCCCTGCTTTTGGACAGCAATAATTTTTAGATTATTCATTGCTGGCAGGGAAGTTCCGACAGTAGCGACAGGAACATAAGCGCCTGCCCGGACATTCGCTGCACCACAGACAATAGTGAGTGGCTCATTGGTTTTCCCAATATCCACTTTACAGACCCTAAGCTTACTTACGTTTGGGTTTGGGTGAGGCTGGACATCCAGAACCTTGCCCACCACAACGCCATCGGCTAATTTCCGGCGGTCTTCAATATCTTCTACCTCAAACCCAGCAATTGTTAGGGTTTCGGCTAGCTCTTCTGGAGCCAGAGTCACGTCTACCAGTTCTCGTAGCCAATTCAAAGAGATACGCATTGACTATACCGCTGTTTACCATACCAAAGAGTGTGACTATTTTACCGTCAGCCTTGAAGGATTGACACAAGGGCGATTAACCTTAGCCAAGAGGCTTCATGTTGTGATTTCTTCCACCTCACCCTTTTTCTAATGTTGTAGAGTAAGAATGGGTTTGTACGCACCATTATTATTGTGTGAAGATACCTGGATTTTGTGTGATTCATGCCCAGGTGAAGACAAAAAGTAGGATATCCTGGTTTTAAATGAGATTCCTACTAATGGCTTGCCCAAGCAAGGGTGCATTCGGCGGTGCTTTCCTAACCCTAGCTAGAAGTTTGAGCCGGGTGCTTCGATCAAAAGCTTTTGTACCAGCACGGACGACGCCCCATCGGTGACGCTGAATGAGCTACTGCCTAAATCCTTCCTGTCCTCAGCCCAAAAATCCGATACACGTCGAGTTCTGTCAGGCGTGTGGCTCAAAGTTATTATTACGCGATCGCTATCGTGTTATGAAAGCTCTGGGTCAAGGCGGATTTGGCGCGACATTTTTAGCGAAAGATGAATCTTTACCTGGTGAACCCTGTTGTGTAATTAAACAACTGCGCCCGACGATGACCGGCGCTCATCTCCTGCCGATGGCACGAGAGCTGTTTGAACGAGAAGCCAGAACCCTTGGGAAAATTGGGAACCATCCCCAAGTCCCAATGCTCCTAGCGTACTTTGAAGACACCGAACAGTTCTACTTAGTACAGGAGTACATCAGCGGCTGGACTCTACAGCAAGAGGTCAGAAAATCCGGTCCGGTTAGCGAAGCCGGAGTTAAGCAATTTTTAAGTGAAATTCTGCCACTGCTGCAATATATCCACAGTCAGCAGGTGATTCACCGAGACATCAAACCCGCCAACTTAATTCGTCGTGAGCAAGACAAAAAATTGGTTTTAATTGACTTTGGGGCGGTGAAAAACCAAGTCAACCCAACAGTTAATAACTCAGATCAGACGGCGTTAACTAATTTTGCGATCGGCACTCCTGGTTTTGCACCGCCAGAGCAGATGGCATTACGCCCCGTTTATGCCAGTGATATTTATGCTGTGGGCGTTACTTGTATTTATTTACTGACGGCAAAATCACCCAAAGACTTAGATTACAACCCGTCAACCGGGGAAATGATTTGGCGAAAGTACGTTCATATCAGTGATCATTTGGCGGAAGTCTTGAAAAAAATGCTAGAGGCTTCTGTGCGTCATCGCTATCAGGCGGCAGGTGATATCCTCAGGGCGCTTGATTTGGAGCCTTATCTTGATAGTTTGCGCGATGGTTTAGCGAATAAACCGAATAGTCCTCAAAACCCCACCTTAAACGGCAACTCGCTTTTGTCTGGCGATTTCAACTTACCGAGTTCTCCTTCTAGCCCTTCATCTGCTACATCAAAGCTAGCTATCGCAATTCGAGCGCGTCGCGCCCGCCAAGAACAAAGCGGTCCCAACACGGCGGCAGGTCAAGGTAGTCGCGCTATTCCTCGTCAAGGCGCTTCTGCGACTTCACTCAAAAGCGAGGGGTATACAGTCGGAAAGCCAAAGGTTCCTGCCAAGTTAGATGCTGATGGGCTTTTAATGGCTTACATGAAGGGACGAAAAGATTTTGCTTCGCAGGATTTGAGCGGACTCAATCTTCAAAAAGCGGAGTTATCTGGAGGCATTTTTCACCAAGCGAAGTTGGCAAAAGTAAACTTCCATGGAGCTAATTTGTCAAATGCCGATTTTGGGCGGGCAAGTTTAAATCGAGCCAACTTACGAGATGCGAATTTGGGTAGAGCATACTTGAGTTATGCCGATTTAGAAGGAGCGGATTTGCGGGGTGCGGATCTAAGCTACGCCTATCTTAATCATGCAAATTTAAAAGGGGCAAATCTCTGTGGCGCTAATCTTACCAATGCCAAAATTACTGAAGAACAGTTGGCGTTGGCAAAGACAAATTGGGCGACTGTTTTACCAAGTGGTAAAAGAGGTTTTTGGTAGTTTTGGATTGAAATAAAATAAAGCTTAGACCTAACTTTTCAGGGGCGCAACTTGTAGAACTTGTACAAACTCTCCGGCTGAAATCATCGTTTGACCAACAGGAACTACGGCAAGACCATTTGTCTGAGATAGGTTAATTAAATTACCAGAATTATGAGTACCACCTGCGAGATGAAACTCATAATTACCCGTGGCATCCAACCTCAACTGACCCCAACAATAAGTTTCAAGTCGTCCATTTGCTCGTAAATCATAACGCGATCGCGCTTTAACAAACATCGCTCCCCATTGTGACTCAGGCAAACCCGAAAGTTTAGAGAGTGCGGGTTGCACAAATCGCCAACACGAAACTAAAGCGGAAACCGGATTTCCTGGCAAGCCAAAATACAATACGGGACGCTGTGAACCCCCCGGCACTCCCTTGGTAACGGGGGAAAGTAAGGAGGGAGGAAATGTGGCGACAGTTAGCGGTTTACCGGGTTTAATCGCAACAGCACGGATGTGAATTTGGCTACCTAGTTCAGCCAAGATTTGGTCAACATAGTCATAATCTCCCACAGAAACCCCCCCGGTTGAAAGAACGATATCTGAGTTGGAGATGGCTTGAGTAATTGCGCGTTTGAGCGCGTCTGGCTCATCAGGTACAATTCCCAACAGCTCAGGTATGCCTCCCCTTTGCCTCACAAAAGCCGCAAGGGCGTATTGATTGGAGTCTATAATCTGACCGGGTTGCAGCGGTTGCGTGATGGTCACTAACTCATCACCTGTTGATAAAATTGCCACACGCGGGCGGCGATAGACAGAGAGCTTGTTACACCCAGCAGCCGCTAATACGGCGATTTCTGGAGGATTTAGTGTGATTCCTGGGTTTAATAGCGCCGTTCCCGCTTTGTAATAGGATGCGCGATGACGGACAAATGCTTGGGGTGATGGTGCTTCTAGGATAAATACGCGGTTCCCTTCGCGGCGGGTTACTTCCTGCATCACTACCGTATCCGCACCCATTGGCAGACAAGCACCTGTTAAAATTCGGGACGCCTGCCCTGGTTGAATTGAACGTTGGGGTTGATAGCCTGCGGGAATTTCTTCAATAATGTCTAAAATAGTCGGGTCTTGATTGTTACAAGCTTGGACATCAGTATATAGCACTGCATAGCCATCCATTGCTGAATTATCGCAGTGCGGAAAATCTAGTTGACTTATTACGGTTTGAGCCAAAATGCGATCGGTTGCATCCAATAAGTCCACAACTTCGGTATCTAACTCAGGATAAAACGGTTGTACTAAATCAAGAATGACTGATTGTGCTTCTTTAACTGGCAACATAGGATCGCTCAGATTTCGTTAATTGTAGTTAGTTTAATCGCGTCTCTTGGAACTCAGCCCCTGGGTAAGCGACGGTAAAGGCTAAGATGAATATGTAAATTAGCCAGTCTGCACTCCAATCCCATGAGTCTTGAGCGAATTTACCAGCGCTTTCCGAAAGTGCCAATGGAGCGACGGGCGGCTGCCTTCTTCATTGATTTTGTCACCGTTTGGCTGGTGAGTTCATTTGTGAGCAACCTCGTCTTTCAGATGCTGGTTTTTATGCTGCTCTGGCTAGGGTTACGGGTGGTGTTAGTATCAACCAATCAAGGTCAAAGTCTGGGGCGCTGGGCATTGGATATGAAGGTGCTTGATGCCAAATACTGCAAGATTCCTGGACTGTTGACGTTAACGAAACGGGAAGGCATTCTCGGTTTTTGCGCTTTTTTAGCAACGATTGGGGTGGGTATGGGTCTTGCTAGCGGTGGCTTTTATTTGCTGCTTTTACCAATTCCTTTGGCGGTAGATTGTGGTGCGGCATTCGCTGATTCTGAGGGACAGCAGGCTTTCCACGACCGAATTGCCCAAACCCTTGTCATCCAAACCCGTCGGGGCTTTTCCTTAGACCTTCGGCTCAAAAGATTGGTTGCACAGATGAGCCGTCGCATGAAATAATAGAAAATTGTGTTAATTTAGCCGCACCATTTGAGTTTCTAAAAGAAGGACTATGGCAAGTAAGAAAGGCGTCCGCATTATTATTACGCTGGAATGTACCGAGTGTCGCACTAACACCAATAAGCGATCGCCCGGTGTCTCCCGTTACACAACGATGAAAAATCGTCGCAACACAACAGCACGTCTAGAACTCAAGAAGTTCTGCACTCATTGCAACAAACACGCAGTTCACAAAGAAATTAAGTAGGCATTAGTCACTAGTCACTAGTGAATGACCGACGCGTGATCATCCCAAGTCATTAACAACTAACAACAAAACTCATGGCATATTTTCGTAAACGTCTTTCTCCCATCAAGCCTGAAGATCCGATCGACTACAAAGATGTCGATTTACTACGTAAGTTTATTACAGAACGTGGGAAAATTCTCCCCCGCCGCATCACAGGGTTGACGGCAAAACAACAGCGAGACTTGACAACAGCGATCAAACGTGCGCGTCTTGTCGCCTTGCTACCTTTCGTGAACCAAGAAGGGTAGACAAAAGGGAAAAGTCAGAGGTTAAAACAAAGCAACAGCGGCGGTGTCAAGGGAATTACAAATTACGAGTGAATCGAATTTTGGCGTTCTGGACTTCGATACCCCGTCCGCTAGCTTTGGCATCGCATGACGTACCCGATAGACTGGGTGTAGGTTGTTAAAAAAACGCGACCGGGGTTAGCGAAACTGGTGGAAAAGGGAACATTAATTGAATTTCGTCTGCAAGGAGAGCGCCGTTTGGCAACGGCAGACCGTCCAGAGGGGAAAAAACACTGGATAGTCGTAGACGAGCGTGGTCAAGCACACACGTTGCATCCCCGACAAATCACTTACGAAGTGACGGGTTGCACCTTAAAATCATCAGAAATCCCCAACTTCCTCAAAGAAGTCGAACCATTTCTTGACCCTTCAAGTCTAGAGGTGGCGTGGGAATTGTTGGTAGAAGATGGGGAGGCAGTAACCTGTGCAAAAATGGCACAGTTGTTATTTTCTGACCAAAGCCCGCCCCTTTGCTATGCGGCGCACTGCTTGCTGTCTGAGGACAAAGTTTACTTCAAACAAAAAGCAGATAGTTACGAACCCCGTTCCGCCGCGATGGTAGGGGAAATTAAACATCAACGTTTAGCCGAAGAATCAAAGCTACGAGAGCAACAAGAATTCTTTACACGTCTAGAACAAAGAATCGCGGGTGTTGCGGTAGAGTGGCAAGATAGCGATCGCTATCGGCTTGAAGCCTTGGAGCGATTCGTGATCAATCCAGAAAATGCCTCTCGTGTTGCTCAGGATGTTCTTGCGGCTGTAGGACGACCTCAAAACCCTCAAAGTGCCTTCGAGTTCTTGGTGGCACTGGGTTTGTGGAGTCCTCACGAGAATATGTTTTTGCGGCGTAGCCAAATCCCTATCCACTTTCGTCGTGAGGTGCTTGAAGTGGCGCAGCAATGCCTGGATTCTCCGCCTCCTGACCCGGACAAAAATCGCTTGGACTTGACTCATCTGAAGGTTTACACAATTGATGACGAAAGTACCCAAGAAATCGATGATGGATTGAGTTTAGAAACCCTTGAGGATGGTCGGGAACGCCTCTGGATTCATATTGCCGACCCGACGCGCTTAGTTATGCCAGGAGATGAACTCGACCTGGAAGCCCGACGGCGCAGCACAACGCTGTATCTGCCGACGGGAATGATCCCGATGTTCCCGCCCATCCTGGCAACAGGACCGATGAGTTTAGTTCAAGGGAGAATCTGCCCAGCTTTGAGCTTTGGCGTGGTCTTGGACGAATTTGGCAGTGTGCAGGACTATCAAATCTGTGCGACCTTAATTAAACCGACTTATCGCCTGACCTACGAAGACGTTGATGAGATGTTGCAGCTAGGGGTACAGGCAGAGCCAGAAATTGCCGCGATCGCAACTTGGGCACTACGACGGGAAGAGTGGCGTAAATCTCAGGGTGCGATTAGCATTCATATGCCAGAGTCGGTGATTAAAGTCAAAAATAATGACGAAATCAGTATTGAAGTTTTAGATGATTCTCAAGCGCGGCAACTGGTCGCAGAAATGATGATTCTGGCGGGTGAAGTGGCAGGCCGCTATGGTCAAACTCATCAACTGCCTCTACCCTTTCGGGGGCAACCTCAACCGGAACTGCCCTCGGAAGAGGAACTGGTGCAACTGCCAGCGGGTCCCGTGCGATTCTGTGCGGTGCGGAAGTGTATGCCGCGAAGTGAAATGAGCATTACACCCTTGCGCCATGCGGGTTTGGGTTTGGAAACTTATACTCAAGTCACTTCTCCAATTCGTCGCTATACCGACTTGCTGAATCATTTTCAAATTAAAGCTCATCTTCGGGGTGAACCCCTGCCTTTTTCAGCGCAAGACTTACAGGCGACAATGCAGAGTGTGACAGAAGCGGCTAAGGCAGCAACGATGGTGGAACGGGATACTAATCGTTATTGGGGATTGGAATATTTGCGCCGTCACACTGATCAGGTTTGGCAGGCGTTGGTGCTGCGCTGGCTACGAGAAGACGACAACTTGGGATTGATTCTTTTGGAGGATTTAGGTCTAGAGTTGGGGATGCATTTCAAGCGCGGGGTATCATTAGGCGATCGCATAGAAGTCCAAGTGAGCCATGCTGATCCCCGTGAAGGTAAGATTCACTTCCGAGAGCTAGTAAACCAAGAAGTTCAAGCTGCAGCGACTTAGGGTGAAATTCTCAATTAACGCATATTGGATGTACCTGCGTAGGGGCGTACGGCTGTATGCCCCGATAATTATTTAACAGCAGTCAGAACTTAATGCTTTATAAAATAGAAAAATAACCCATTATAGGTAATTATCCTTGTGAAGCAAGTATCTATCGGTTCGGCTCACAAGTTTCAGTCTCGCCAGATTGTTTGTTTAGAGCATGAAAGTACTCGTTTATATGCCGAAATTATTGAATTTGTAGAGTCGCGGCAGGTTTGTTGGGTACGCCCTTTAATGTTAGCGGTTCTAGAAGTTGACAGTAACTCGCTACTGACTTTATATGACTTGCGTCTGGGTGCAGATTTATTATGGCCAGCAAGTTTATTTCGACCCGCATTAGATACGGAGGTCATTCCTCTATTAGTTCAATTGAATGACTCAGATACTTCAAAGGTGAATAGCTCAGAGGCCCACAAGCAACTAAGCGGCTTTGTCCGTGAGGTTTGGCAAGCTTATAAGAGTGCTT
>CADCTM010000522.1 GCA_902805485.1 uncultured Coleofasciculus sp.
TATTGGCACTGACCTTCAAGTCGAAATGTCAGATTTTAGTTTTTTACCAACAGCTATTGGCGGCAACTGTTAATGCTTATTCTTTTACAAGACCTCAGTGTGGTGGGGTTAAACTCTTCTGCACTACACCAATTGGCTCAGGCATCTTAGAACCTGTGGTGTAAATCTTCAAGTTTTCAGATGTAATGTGATCCCAGTTGTAGTATTTCTCAACGTGCTGTTGTGCATTCTTCGCCATTACTGCCATCTCTTGAGGGTGATTGATTGCCCAGTCCAAGCTGTGAATACAGGAGTTTATGTCTCCTACTTGAAAAAGTACCCCTCGTTGATCACTAATCAGTTGTTGATGTGGAGGAATATCGCTGGCTAGTACTGGGATACCTTGTGACATGGCTTCTAGCATTGATAGAGGTAGTCCCTCTAAATCAGAAGGTAGCACAAACAGGCCTGCTCCTCGCACGATTTCCGCTAGACGGGTTCCTCGAATCTCACCAGCAAATATTATGTCTGGGTTCCCATCTGCTAAGTCAGCTAGGTTGGAAGTAAACAAAGAGGTATCGCTAACACCGCCAGCAAGGACAAGTTTCCATCCAGCGGGTTGAAGGGCTTGGAAGGCTTCAATTAGCAAGTCTGGACGCTTTTCAGGCACAAGTCTGCCCAAAAACAAAATGTACTTTCCTTGGTCTAAACCGAGCGAGGTGCCGTAGGAAAATTTACGGTCTGACTCAGCATAGCTAGCTGGAGCGTTAGGGATGTAGACTGTTTGCCTACCATAGGTTTCAAAAAAGTAGGATTGCAGGTTTTTTGAAACCACAATGATTTCGTCAGCGTAGCGGACTGCCGCTTTTTCCCCCATCCGAATTAGTGAACTAGAAGTATTACCCCACTTAGCGCGTTGCCAGTCTAATCCTTGGCAGGTAACGACAATCTTTGCTGAAGAGGCAATTTTGGGTAACCCACTAAATAGAGATGGACCTAAAGCATGGAAATGGACAATATCATAATTCGTCCCACTGGACCTGATCGCTCCTAGTGCAGAGCTAATGAAAGCGTCTACCCCTCTCAACGGCAAACTGGGTAAGGTGATTACTCTGACGCCTTGAAAGTCATCATGCTCAAACCAGCGAGAGTCAGTGTAAGACGAACGGGCAAATAGATCCACAGAGTGACCCTGTGCAACCATGCGGGGATAAACTTCTGCACAATAATTTTCAATGCCACCCTGTTTAGCAGGCAAACCTTTGACACCAATTACAGCAATCTTCATCGGGAATATTTCCTTTAGGGAATGATCACAAGCAAATCGAAAACTATGTAGAGATGAGGGAGTAGAGATGAGGGAGCATCGAAAACTAAAAACTATGTAGATATAAGGGAGCGCTGCTCCCAGCGATGCCACATTTCTTTATAGGCATCTGTTACGACAGTTCGAGCAGCATAGGGTTGAGCGGCTCGAATACAAGACTCAGTTGGATAGTCATCTGGATTGAGCAGTACCTTGCGTAAGGCATCCGCAATCGCAACTGGGGTACGTTCTTCACATACAACTCCGTTGTCACTAGACAGAAACTTCGGAGTTTCACCGCATCGCGTTGTCACCACAGGTGTCCCGCAGGCGAGAGCCTCAAGCACAACTAAGGGCAAACCTTCATAAGCACTGCTCAGGACAAAGGCATTGCTGATCCGATGCAACTCTGCAAGTTTCGCTTGGTTGACTGCTCCCAGCATTGTGATTCGTTGAGATAACCCAAGCTGACTAATCTCAGAACGAACTTCATCTGCCAATTCCCCATCACCTGCCATTAAAAGGTGAATATTCGGCTCATTCAACTGCGCGATCGCACGAACTAGCAGGAGAGGGTCTTTTTGAGGATGCAAGCGACCGGCAAATAGGACGAAGCGCGTATCCTCAGACAAACCGCGCTGCTGTGCCAGGTTACGCCTACCAGTCTCACGTTCCTCCAAATCCAACGGGGAGAAAATCTCGTTGTCAACTGTGTTTCTGATATAGGCAACCCGCTCGGCGATCGTCGGATAACGTTCCTGGTATAATTTTAATGATTCAGTATTGCACGAGAAGATTTGGGTAAACTGATCAACTAACAGGCGCTCCATCGCGAAATATAGTGTAGGAAATCTTCGCCAAAGAATTGCATTTTTATTACCTGTAGCTTTCATCTGCGTCT
>CADCTM010000523.1 GCA_902805485.1 uncultured Coleofasciculus sp.
GACAGACCAGGGAGGTTGAGGTCAAGCACAATTAAGTTAGGTCGAACAGCATCTGTATATTGCCCTTCCTGGCGCAAGTAAGCGATCGCTTCTTCTCCATCGTTGACAACATTGAGGTTAATTTTCAATTTGGATTTAGCTAGTGCGGCTTCGGTGAGTTCTACGTCCCCCATGTCGTCTTCAATTAACAAAACTTCAAAAGATAGACTTTGCATATCAGTACCAAGTTATTGGAACAGCAATGATTTGATGCGCTATAAACATGATTCACTTACACCTTTATAGCGACTACTGCACCGGAAGGGTGAAGTAGAACGTTGTACCAATACCCTCCTCTGATTCCACCCAAATTCGTCCGCCGTGACGCTCCACAATTTTTCGACAAATCGCTAAACCAATTCCTGTACCCGGATACTTGTCTCGACTATGTAGCCGTTGGAAAATCACAAAAATCCGCTCTAGGTATTGCGGTTTCATGCCAATGCCATTATCTTGTACGCTAAAAAGCCATTGCTCCTGCTTTAACTCGGCTTGAATCAGAATAGATGCAGCCGTTTTATTTCGGAATTTGAGGGCATTGGCAATCAGGTTCTGGAACAGTTGCGTCATTTGTTGAGGATTGACGGTGAGCGTAGGCAGTGGCTTAACGGTAATCTCGGCGTTGTTCTCGTTAATGGCTAAATTCAAATCATCTAGACTGCGATTTACAATCACTTTCAAGTCGGTAGGTTCAACAGTAAGTTCCCCTTTGCCTACCTGTGAGTAGATTAACAAGTCTGAAATCAGCGCCTGCATTCGGCTGGCTCCATCGGTGATGTAAGCCATGTACTTGTCGGCTTTGGTATCTAACTGCCCCTGGTAGTCCTCAGCTAATAATTCCGTGTAACTCTTAATTTTCCGCAGTGGTTCTCGCAAGTCATGGGAGGCAACGTAGGCAAAGTGTTCTAGCTCAGTGTTGGAGCGAGCGAGTTCGGCATTGGCTTGTACCAGTTCTCCTGTCCGGGCGAGTACTTTCTGTTCCAAGCCCTCATTGGCTTGACGTAACGCATCCTGAGCCTGCTTGAGATGGGTAATATCTCGATAGAAGCCGACTAGACCCAGAATATTACCTTGGGAGTCACGGTAGACGTTTTTTGTAGTGAGATACGTTCGCCATTCACCTTGGACAAAGACGGTTTCTTCAAGGAAGGAGCATATACCGGAGGTGATGATACTACTGTCACTTGCTTTAATTTGAGCGGCGTCCTCAGGCGGAAATAAAGCGGTGTCATCCTTGCCAAGGATTTCCTCAACAGGTTTATTGAACAGACTCGCTCCAGGACTGTTCATCAATAGATAGCGACCTTCTTTATCTTTGACAAAAATGGGACTAGGGTTAGAGTCAATAACTGCTTTCAGCAGGTTATAACTCTCCTGCAAGGCTGCCTGTGTCTGTTGATGAGCAACGATTTTATCGGATAGCGCGTGGTTCGCCTCCTCTAAAGCTGCTGTGCGTTTTTGAACCTTCTGTTCTAGCTGTTCATTGACTTTTTGCACTACCGCCTGCGCCTGCCTGCGTTGAGCATTCTCACGACTAATTGCTCGGTAGAGCCAGTAAAACACAAGGAGGTTAAAAACAATTCCTATTGAGAAGATAAGGTTTTGTGTCATTTCAGCCGATTCATGGCGTTTAAGGCGCTCTTTTAAAAGAGTTGCTTCCTCTCTCTCCATCTCACGGAGTACTTTTCGGATACTAGCCATGAATTCCGTGCCCCTGCTTGTCTTAACCCCAGTAAGCGCTGCTTCAAATCCGTTGTCTTTCCGTAGCTTAATTACTTCCTCAAGTGCTGCCAACCTTTGTGTAACTAAAGGTTTTAGGGTGTCAATCCGCCGCTGTTGATTAGAGTTATCCGTTGTTAAGGTTTGAAGTTTCTGAATTTGTTGATTAATTGAGTTAACACTAAGGAAATAGAGTTCTAAATAACTCTCCTCTCCGGTAAGCAGGTAGCCCCGTTGTCCCGTCTCAGCTTCTGTGAGTTCAGCATGGGTTAATACAAGGTTTTGCTGCACTTGGTAGGTATGAGTCACCCACTCAGCAGTTTTTCGATGGTTGTTAAAGCTCCAATAAGAGAGTGCGTTTATGCCAACCATAACTGTTGAGACTAAGCTGAATCCGACTAAAGTTTTTTTCTCAATAGAAATTTT
>CADCTM010000524.1 GCA_902805485.1 uncultured Coleofasciculus sp.
AGCCGCCGGAGAAAAACAAAAGCTAGAAATTCTTAAACAGATTTATCTTCAAAGCCGGATCTTAATTCTGGACGAACCTACTTCGGTGCTTACTCCGCAGGAAGCCGATGAGGTTTTAGGTTTACTGCGCGCAGAAGTTACTGCCGGAAGATTAAGCGTGTTAATTATCAGCCACAAATTCCGGGATGTGATGGCGTTTTGCGATACCATCACGGTGCTGCGTAAAGGAAAGTTTGCAGGTCAGGGTTTGGTAAAGGATCTGACTGTCTCGGATATGTCTGAAATGATGATGGGTGAAAGGCGTGAGCCAAAACAAGTTGAAAAGACAGCCCCCCCAACGACTATTCCTGTCCTTGAAGTTAAAGACCTTCATGCCAATAAAGACAACGGTCTGGAGGTATTGACAGGAGTAAACCTCACAGTTCACAGCGGCGAAATTGTTGGGATTGCAGGTATCTCTGGCAATGGTCAGCGGGAATTGGTGGAGGTGTTGGCGGGTCAGCGTTCTGCTACAGGTGGAGATGTGCTGGTCAATGGCGAAGTTTATACAGCAACACGAGCCGAGATGTTTAAACATCAGGTTTTCGCACTACCAGAAGAACCCCTCCATAATGCTTGTGTGCCACACATGAGTGTGGCAGAAAATTTAGCCCTGCGGACGTTTGACCGCCCTCCTCAAGCTAAAGCAAGTATCTTACTCATCCTCAAAGAAATTAGGCAGGCGGCTAAGAACTTAATTAATACTTTCAAAATTAAAACGCCTTCGCCAGATACCCCTATAAGCAATCTGTCGGGGGGAAATGTACAGCGCACAGTGCTAGCGCGGGAACTCTCCGCCGAACATATTAAGTTACTAATTGCCGCGAATCCTTGCTTTGGTCTTGATTTTTCTGCTGTGGAGTATATTCACGGTCAGATTATTGAGGCTCGCAACCGCGGAGTAGCTGTGTTGCTGGTGAGCGAAGATTTAGATGAACTGCTGAAATTGTCCGATCGGGTTTTGGTAATCAGTGGCGGAAATTTTACTTATGAAAGTGCGATCGCAGATGCAGATTTTGTTCAGATCGGTAAGAGTATGGCAGGACACTAATCAATTTGGAATTTTGGATTGATTGACGAAGAGGATGTGGTGGCCCTCCATAGTTTATTGCCACTCTCCCCGTCTTTCTGTCTCTGCGTATCTTTCATTCGAGGCATACCTATTCGCTATGGTCTTAATATCTGCCCAACCTTATGATTATGAACTGCCAGTCTCTGGCGGCGTAGCTTTGGTTATCATCGATATGCAGCGAGATTTTTTGGAGCTTGGGGGATTTGGCGAAGCTTTAGGCAATGATGTCAGCCAGCTACAGGTAATCGTGCCAACGGTAAAGCGGTTGTTAGAGGCATTTCGCGATCGCCATCTCCCTATTATCCACACTATTGAAGGTCATCAACCTGACCTTTCTGATTGTCCTCTCTCTAAGCAAAAGCGGGGCAAAAGTAAACTAAAAATCGGCGATCGAGGCCCAATGGGACGAATTTTAATTTTGGGCGAACCTGGCAATTCAATTATCTCAGAATTAACACCTATGCCTGATGAAATAGTAATTAATAAACCAGGAAAGGGCGCTTTTTATCACACTAATTTGGAATTAATACTTCGTGAAAAAGCGATTACTCACCTAATTTTTACTGGAGTCACGACTGAGGTTTGCGTTCAAACAACTATACGTGAGGCTAACGATCGGGGGTTTGAATGTTTACTCGTTGAGGATGCTACAGCTAGCTACTTTCCACAGTTTAAACAGAGTGCGATCGATATGATTCGCGCCCAAGGCGGTATTATTGGTTGGACTGCGAGGGCTGAAGTAGTAATACAAGCTTTAGGAAAATCGCACCCTTAAATTTAAAAGCTGTCGGCTATCCTGAATGTTGGGGGTGAAAAAGAGTGGCTGATACATTTTTTTGCGACAATGAAGGCTGAAAAACTTCAAACTGGGCTATATCGCTCAGGGTGACTTAGTAATTATCGCAGCACTCTCAAGGATCTCACTGGGTAATATCCCAAAGATACGCTGTGCAGCTCAAAATGCTCTATCGAGTTTAGCTCAAAAAGGAAATTTACTAGCAATTGAACCACTAAATAATTCTCTAGCCTATTGGAAACAACAAAAAAGTGAGAATAATATTGACCCATA
>CADCTM010000525.1 GCA_902805485.1 uncultured Coleofasciculus sp.
ATTTATACCATCATCACATCAATTGAACGGGAGAACATTCTCTGGATGGCAGTTTCCATGGCAACAGAACAGCCGCCTGCTCGTCGTTAAGGGCTAAGAATGGGTGAAGGACTAATCGTTGGAGGTGTTACCGGGGGTTGGGGTGTTGACTGGTTCTCAACAGTGAGACTGAGTTGATAATCTATAGGCTCAGAGGCATCAGACACGATGACAAACTCATAAAAGCCTGACTCTGGGAGGAGGCCTGACCAAGTGCGATCGCGTGAGTCTTCAAGTAGCGTCGTCTTTCCACTCGGACTATAAATCGAGAATAAGGCGTTTTTACTCGTAGAAAGCGTAACATTCAGCGTCTGACCTCCGGAAAAATTAGCAATAAATGCTTTGCCATCTCCAGGGTTCAGGCGACTGCTAACTTCTTTATTAACAGTATTGGGTTCAAAGGCAACTTGCTCAAATGCCTCTCCTGTTTTCACCGCATTCAGGCGCTCAATAACAACAGCTTGCCACACCTGACCGATCGGTTTATTTAAAAAATCCTTACCTTTTTCTTGGGGAAACTGCTTAAAGAACTTAGCATCCGCCAAGTCATAAAGGGCGCGACTACTCACCCGTAGTCCATTCGCTTCCGCTTTGGCACTCCTCAAGTCAGCATCGCTATAACTGCCCAACTGCTGACGCGCGGCGGCACTCAACTTCGTTTTTTCTAGCTGCGTCAATAAATCTGAGGCAATTTTATCCCACTCTTCCCTTAACTTCGCCTCCTGATCACTCGTTCCTAACGTCTGTCCCCGTTGAGCTGGGAATTTAGACCAAAACGCCTCATTGACCCAACTAATGTAAAATTTATCGTCAATGCCTAAATTAGTGCGACGCTGCCGCAGTGCTTCCTTGCGATCGCTCTCTTGAGGCGACAACTGGTCTGTGGGTTGGGCAGGACTATTTGTCGGCAAGACAACAGAACCATCCCCCGGCGGTTTAGCCTCTTTAGGTGGCGACTGGGACTGTATCCACCAATTACCACCCAACCATCCCACCGTCGCTGCAACAACAATAGAAACAAATACCAACAAAATTTTACTCAACAAGCTAAAAGACTGCTGAGGCGTTGTACTCGGCAATGGCGGCGGGCTAACAGGAACAGTATGTTGGGGAGTAACAGCTTGTGTCGCTTGGGTTCTCGGTTCAGGGGGTTGAGTGGGGGGATAAATAACCGGTGCTGGTTGCCCGTTCAACGCTTGCAGCAGGTCACGGGCATTCCCAAAGCGATCGCTTGGTCTGGGCGCAAGCATTCTATCAAGAACACCACCCAAATTCGGACTCAAGTTAATCTCCCGCCGCCAGTTCCACTCCAGGGTATGGGGGTCAATTAACTGCTGCGGTTCCTTCCCCGTAACTAAGACTAATGCCGTTGCTGCCAGGGCGTAGAAGTCGCTATGAGGCGCAACAATGCCCCCATACATCTGATCTTGAGGAGCATATCCTGCCTTGCCCAAGCGAGTCGGGATCGCGGGGAGGGCGCCTGCTGCTGAGGCTTTTAGCTGGTAGATCACCGTTGCTGCCACTTGCTTAACACCACCAAAGTCAATCAGCACGGGCAGTCCGTCTGTACTCCGCAAAATCAGGTTATCCGGAGAGATATCGCGATGAACCACACCCAAGGCGTGGATATACTCTAAAACAGGCAGGAGTTTCAACAACAGTTGCATCACTTCCGCTTCATTAAACCGCAGTCCTTGCCGTTTTCGAGCATCTAGTAAGGCGTGGTAGGTTTGTCCATCTACATAATCTTGGACGAGAAATAATAGTCCTTCGCCTTCCTGTTTAACTTGAAATAATTCTCGAAACTTAGGAATTTGTGGGTGTTGCAGCTTGTAGAGAACCCCAGCTTCTCGTTCAAATAGTTCTTCGGCTTTTTGTAGAGCATAAGTGCCTTGAACTTGCGGCGCGAATTCCTTTAAAACACACAATTCATCGAAGCGATGGAGATCTTGTGCTAAGTAAGTGCGTCCAAAACCACCTTGTCCTAATTGACGCACAACCCGGTAACGCTCGTCTAGGATCAGCCCTGGATATACGCCCTGCCTAACGGGAAGCGTCAGATTTTCTCCACACTGGATACAGAAGCGACTACCAGAGGGATTTTCATGTCCTTTGCTGCAATACAGGTGAGTCATG
>CADCTM010000526.1 GCA_902805485.1 uncultured Coleofasciculus sp.
AGCGGATCACAGACTTTAACTCGTCTGAAGGAGACAAAATTCTCGTTTCTTGCCAGGGGTTTTCCCTTGATTTAGTCATTGGTAGTTTGCCAGAAAATCAGTTTACTATCGGTTCTAGCGCCACGACAGAAAGCGATCGCTTAATTTACGATTCCTGGACAGGCGCACTGTTTTTTGATGAAGATGGTAGCGGAGCATTAGGACAAGTGCAATTTGCGACCCTTGCGTCTGGTTTGTCTTTAAGCAGTACTGACTTTTCGGTTTGTGTCTAATGCAAGCGTGTAATGAGCAATAAAAATCTGATTGACTTGGACATTACACCAGAAGTAAGTGTCACGTTCAATCAATTTTGACTCGGAAGCGTAGGAATCCTGCATTATTCGGAAGAATATCACCCACTTGTAAGAATAGCGAGCCATTGGGGTTGTTAGCGTCACAGGGAGCGGATGCCGGCGCTAAAGGCGAGAAAAAAGTACCTTTATCTGTATCGGCAGCATTAGTTTGAGGTATCTGTGTTCCACCTTGATTTAACAAAATGCCAGTATCCGGGGCAAAACTGTTATTAACAAACGTGGTTCCCGCAGGAATTGCATCACAAAGATTGACATTAGTCGCAGCTTGAGAACCAGCAGAAAGGAAATAGATCGTGTACTCCACTTCGTCCCCGCTTCTGACAAGTGTTTGCGGACTAAGCCTAGGAAGCCCAAGCGGTTGTAAGGTTGTCGGCCAAATTCCTGGATTATCATTGGCATCAGTTGGGTCATCAACAACGCTCGTGTAAGCCGTTGTATTTAGTCGCGTGATCCGTTTGACAAGACGCAGAAGTGGTTGAAGCGTACCAATGGGATTTATAGTCGGACTAGGATTATTTGTATCAATTGGCGGAGCTGTCAAAAGCGGGGGTTGATTGACTTGATCACTAATTACAGAACCTTGGTTTTGGATCTGAATGACGCCCTCAGGCAAGGGGTCATTAATTCTCACTTGGAATTGGACAGTTGCTGCCTCTGCTGATCCAGGGCTAAGGGTTCCGCTTGCGGGAGGTTGACTTGGACTGCTAACCGGGTTGCCATTGACAAAGGGACTAGTTCCCCCTAAATCCGCTAGAGCCTGACCATTTAAGTTGCTGCTGTTGGGTACATAAGTCGTATTTTCAGGAATGATATCGGTGAAAACGGTATTCGTCGATGGAGCATTGCCCCGATTATCGATCGCAATATTATAGACAATCACTTCACCTGGATCAGCAATACCGTTACCATTGGCATCAATTATTTGACTACTTTTAATTGCTCTTAAAAGAGGGGCAGCAATCACAGGAGTCGTAATCGTTGACGTGTTATCGCCTTGATTATCATCGCCCGGAGTTGTGACGCTAGCCGTATTTGTGACTGTCGGGTTTGTGCCAACGACACCCGTCGGTAGAACTGTAATTGTAATAGGGGGCGCAACACCACCCGGTCTCAATGCAGAGCCAGTGTAACTACAAGTAACCGTTGAGCCAGTCGCAGAGCAAGTCCAATTATTGCCTGTCGCCGATATAAAATCGAAGCCTGGGGGCAGAGTATCGGTAACGGTAATTGGTCCGCCTGTTGAGCCAGCCGAAGGAGAGTTTTGTACGTTTAAAGTGTACGTGCCTTGTTGACCGACTGTGAACTGTGCAGGACCTGTTTTAACAATATTGAGATCCGGTCCAATTGTAGTGATCCGCAGGTTCTGAATTTCGTGAATATTGTTGCTACCCCCCGTCGATCCAGCAAAGCCAAAGTTAAGACTAGGAGGAAGGGTGCCTTGTCCGGCGATGGAATTTAAGGGAACGCGAGAAATGATATTGAGAAAACCTGCGCCATTTCTATAGTCAATGTCAACAGAGATTTGGTTATCTGGAGTTAGGGTGATTCTGGCGGTTTTTTGGACTCCTGCTTGGAGACGATTAGTTGCGTTTGGTTGATCAATACCCTGTCCTGCTGGCAACGTCCCAGTGCCGCTAATGTATCGGTAGCCACTATTTTGACTGCCTCTAACTGCCACGGCATCAGGTGTACGTCCATCGGGCGGAGGGTTAGTTGGATTAGGATTACCACCTACGCGACCTTCATTATTGTTGGAATAGTTGCCAAATTCATCAAATCCCACCCCTACATAACCACCTGCTACCCCAGCTACAACACTAGGCTCCGTACGATTAGCATAACCAAGGGAGCCACCGAAAGCACCTGCGACCGGCTCACCGGCTCTTGCGATTGAAGCATCAATGAGAAAGAAACTAATCCCGTCAGCGCCATTTCCATTGTAGGTAAAGAAATCAAAAGTAATAACCAAACCATTTGCCGAAGGAATTCCCCCTTGTGGGTTTTGAGGAGACCCTGGGTTATTGAAAAGCACGAAAGCCGATTGATTTGCCTTGCTTGAGGTTAGTCTTAGGGTTCCGCTTCCTGCCGGATCGGGAATGAAGGGTGGATTCGGGGTTGTAGTACTTGTCGGACAGGGAGGAATTCCCTCTCCCCGTCCAGAGGGGTTTGGTGAGGCAACTGGGTTGGCGGCTGTTAGACAGGGCGGATCGGAAGGCGGAGAGCCTGGAGGTGGAAAACCGATACCATAGTCAAAATTCTCAGGAACAGCAACCGTCTGATTGGCGAAGGATTCATCAAAGAGAACGAGTTGAGCGGCAGCAGGGGAACTAGCAGCATACATGAGCAAGAGTGCGCTACTAGTCAGCCAGCCTACATGACGTAAGGATACCCTCTTAGGAGTAGTAGAGTGCCCGTGTAAGCTTGCGACTTGTTGGTCTAAAAATGGAAACATGGCGCAAAAAAAATTGAAGGATGATCTGAAGCTAGTCTGTAGCCCACACGTGCAGTTGAGCGGTCGAGTACTACCGTTCTAGTTGCAAGTCTGATTCTTGGTTTTCAAAGATGATGTCCAAGCCTCTGGTGTCTTGGAAGATAAACTCAGCACGACGATCACGGGCGAAATCAACAATGTTCCGGCCAGGAGTGAGAAGCCGTCTTTCCCCAAAGGAGCGAATCGTCATCCGTTCAGGACTAATACCTTGGCGCAGTAGATAATTTCGGGCAGCTATCGCTCGACGTTGACCCAATGCCAGGTTGTAGGCATTGCTTGCACGGGGGTCTGTGTGTCCTTCAATGTCAACGATGAGGAACGGATAAGTCCGTAGTACTTCGGCAATTTTGTCAAGTACGGCGGCACTAGCTGGGCTAATTGTTGATTGATCCAGTGCAAAGTGGATATTCCTCGGTACCCGCAAGCGTACAGGGGTTGGTGGTAATTCTGGTGGTGGTGTTTGTGTGATCGGCGGGGTTGGCGGTGCTGGGGGCGTTGTGCATTGGGGAATTGGGCGCTTAGGGTTGTTCGGGCGATCCTGCGGCGGTGGGGATGGTGCTATACTTGCCGTCGCTGATTGCACGATCGCATTTACTGCTGGTTCCGATGTCCCATACCGGGGGTCGGTTGCGATCGCACTTACTCGCTCTCCTGGCTGTATAGTGCTTACTGTGACATTGAATTGCCCTTGTTCGTTTGTCGTAACACTCGTTAGTGGTTCACTCAAGGGACCATGGGGAATCGTCGTATTTTCGCCAACTCGATAAATTGTCACGGTTGAACCCGGATCAGCAATGCCTTCCAGTTTCACACTAGTCCCCAGCATCACGAATTCACGAGTGATAAATTCTGGGGCATTAATCGCCGAGTTACCAGTATCTAGCCGTCGGTTCGGAGAATTGCGCTGTGGATTCGGTCCATCGCCACGTTGATAATCCACAGCGTCAACATTAGGCTGGGTATTGAGGTCAATACTTAAACCTTCTAGCGCCGTAAAGCGGTTGTTCTCAATAATATTGCGATCGCTTTTCGGATAAGACGTAACCACAACACCCGGTCCCGACTGTCCAAGAATTTGGTTCCCACTGACTTGGTGATTATCCCCCATCAGGTAAACCGCCGCCCGTCGCAAACGCCTTCCGTTATAAGTAATTTGATTATTCTGAATCTGTGCCGTCCCTTGAGGCTTAAATAAAAACACCCCACTGCCATCATTTCCACAAATTAAATTACCTGCAATTTGCGAGTTATCAATCGCCCCTTCTAAACGAATCGCATCCGGCATTCCCGCCACACCATTGCCGACGATGATATTTTCACTGACAACTAAATTCTTTGCCTGAACCGAAGTAATAATTGCACTGCCTTCATGGTTAGCAATGCGGTTGCGGCGAATTGTCGTTCCCAGACTATTAAAAACTGATACCCCAAACGCCGATAGCTTGTCCGGCACTCGTTCACTCGGTGTAATTCCCAACCAATTGTTCTCAATTACAACGTTTTTTGGGGCATCTCGATCTGAAAACGGAAAGCTTGAGTTCGGTGGTGCGGCACGACTGATTTCGGGAGGCGGTTGTTTGTGGGCAATAAATATATCTGCGGGTGGCGTACTCAGCGTTGGGCCTTGGGTAGTCTCGCCAAACCCATGAAGGCTCAAACCCCTGACGGTGACGCCATCAGCGACGATAGTTAACCCGCGCAAGATTTCCCGGTTAGGGGCGGGTGCAATTTCTACAACCGGAATTGGAATTGCAATTTCCGCTGTTGCTGATTTCGTGGCGTCATATCCGGGTTGAGTCGTGCCATCAACTACCAATCCCGGACTATCCAAGTCAGGTAAACTTTCCTGGAGACGGATGATCGTTTGGTTTGGGGGCAAATTAAACTCAATACGTGAGGGGGCATCGGCACTCAGAAGTTTAACCTGAGCTTTTTCCGCCTCACTTAAGCGATCAAGACTAAGCTGTCCGTTGACAAGGGCGATCGCTTCTCGTAATGTAATCGCACCATCAGGCTCAATTGCCCCATCCTGATTGCTATTGACAAAAACGCTTAAATGTGAGCTTACGGTCTGGGCGGTTGCGAGTGTTGGAACAGAAGCGGCAATTAAAAATGGACAATTAAAAATTAAAATTCTGATCGCAAAGTGGTAGTGAGTCCACAAGCGTCGAGTTTTAATTTTTAGAGATTGATTTTTAATTCTTACCGAGTTCCTAATCTCAAGCTGTTTACCTTTATGATTCATCGTCACTTTGTCACTTGGCTTGCATTGTGCAGTAGAAGGGCGCGTTTATGGCACGCCCATAACGATTTACTTTTCGCTATCGGGAAGATTACTTAAAGGGGTAATTAATTGCCTCCATAGGGCAGTAGTAGCGAGTCTTTGAGCGTCTAATTCTTTGCTGCTGGAATTTGTCGCAACGGGTTGCACGCTAGATTCCCTCTGTTGAGGAGGCACGACACGTTGCCGTCCAAAACCGCCAAAAAGTTCATTAACCTTAAGCGTCAAACTCAAATACGGCCCATCTTTAGAGCGATATCCCGTAAAGTCTCGGTCATCAACACTACCAAAGCTATAACCCACCCCAACTCGTAAATCAGGTGTCAGGTAATATCCGGTTTCCACCGCTACACCAAATTCGTTGTAATCCGGTGAAGATTGACCAATCCAACGTCCTTCCACTGCTAAATCGACTTGATATCCAAGCTTGTAGCTTGCCCGCAGTTGGGATAAATAAACAGTTGAAGAGTTGCTAAAACTCTGGGCTAAATCGGTATTACTGTAACGAAATGCCCCTTTGCCGTAGAATTCCCAACGCCAATTGGGAGCATAAATCGCTTCCAATGCCAGTACGTGTTCCTGTGAACCTGTACCACTGCCAATTAGTAAGGTTTCAGGAATCGTTGAGGGATTTTTGCGGTATTCATAACGGAACAGTGCATTCCATTGATCACTATTCGGGTCACGGTAAGCTAATCCCATTCTTAGGGTTGCTGTATCTCCTAACCCCTCGATGCCTTGGTTGGCAAAGTTAGCTTGTTCATAACGGGCAAGTGCCGTCAGCGCTGGTGTTACTTTCCCCGCACCTGCAACTGAGAACACTGTGTTGTTATTCCCGGAACCTGTGCGATGCTCAATTCTTGCCGATGCCTGAAAGTTGGGATTGTTGGAATATTCAACACCGACACTATAAACATCACCGCCCAAAAGCGCTAAAGATGCCGCACTTTGTCCAACGGCATAAGGTTGGAGAAACCGCGTCCCCGCTGCTGTCGGCACTGAGGAATTACTAAAGGTGTGTTCGTAACCCAAATTCACCCGTAGTCCCGGCGAAATCACCCAACGGTGATTTAGTCCCACTGCACCTTGTCCCGTAATGCCATTAAAGCCACTAATTACAGAGTAACGACCCGTAACCGAGGTATTTTCTCCGATTTGCTGTTCTACAATCGTATCCAGGCTGGTAATCGAGTTATTACCCAAAATACCGCCATCAAAGAACTGATGCGCCAGTCGCATTGTTACGCCGGGATAAGCTCTCCAATCCAGCCCCAAAGTCGTACGGTTAGGATAAAGTGGGTCATTACCACTGCCGAGGTTGAGTTCGTTTTGGGCGCGGAAGGTAAATGATTCGGTTATCGGAATGCCTAAGCGGGAGACGATTTGGCTGGCATTGCCTGTAAATACGTTATTAACCCTGTCATCGCGATCGCGATTTACGTAATCTACGCCAAGGGTGGAGCTACCAATTTGTTGCTCAATTCCTGCCCGGATCGTGGTTAGAGAGTTACTCACCGCACTACCGGGAGCAGCTTCAACGCCTGGGTTAAATAAGTCAAAAAAGTCGGTACGCACAGCAGGTGCTGTACCAAAGTTTACCTCATGGTCATACCCAACAACAAAGCGGGTGCTGTCCCCTAGTCTGGCGGTTGCGGCTGCCCCGTAGCGGGTTTGTCCGGGTGTGAAGCTTGTGGTGGCATTGTTGCTAAAGTTTTCTTCGACCGAACGGTAGTAGGCACGGGCGTTAATCGCCGACGAAAGATTACTATTAACTTCAAAGCGGTACGCTGAACCGGCAATGCCACCGAGGAATAGGGAATTATTAAACGAGTGGGCATATTCTCCGATAAACTGCCCATTTTTCCCCAGGGAGATCAGAAAATCAGCGCCATACAGCTCAAAGTCTTCTAATCCCTGGTCTTGCCGCAGGTAAGTTGCTCCCAG
The DNA here is from genome assembly GCA_902805485.1 of uncultured Coleofasciculus sp. Classification (GTDB taxonomy): domain Bacteria; phylum Cyanobacteriota; class Cyanobacteriia; order Cyanobacteriales; family Coleofasciculaceae; genus CADCTM01. Next base: position 7,070 of record CADCTM010000526.1, read on the forward strand.
CCAGCTTTGGGCGTTGAATTCTTGAGATAAATTGTACTGTAAGCGCCCTGCATAAAGCCGAGAATCGCCACCGCCGGTATTTTCATATTGATAGCTGACGACAATGCGCCGAACTAACACTGTGCCGCCTTCTGAGACTTCCCCAGTTGTCGCCGTTGTGCCAAAGGGCTGAAATTCTGTGGCTAAAATTGGACGCCTGAATAACAGTGTGCCTCGGTCGTAGTCGATTTCATAATCCGGTCCACGATTTAGGGGTTTTCGCTCAACTACAGTGCCAGGACGATTGAGTTCTTCGGTTTCTATGAAGACATTCTCGCTACCTGGAACAAGGCGTCGTCGGGAGACAAAGTAATAACCACTCGTACCGTTAGGTGGAATTGTATCTCGCTGGAAGCCTTGGATATCTCCGCTATACAAAGCGGTAAATTGAAGATTACCTAAGTTGTAGTTGCCTTTAAAACCATGTAGTTGCCGAGTAGTGGCAGTAAAGAGTTGGGAGCCACGGGCGAGTTCCTGGGTGTTGTAGTCGCCCCACATTACGTAGTCCGGTTCAGCACCGGGGACGCGGGATGAGCGCTCAAACCTTAGGTAAAGACTGTCGGTGGAGGGAGTGAGGTAGTCAACGGTGGAACTATCGCCATAAACGGGATATTGTTGTTCGCAAGACTGCGGACCCCGGAATAAGCGCGTGGTTCCGTCACAGGTTTCGTTGAGATTGCGATCGCTATTATAAGCTCCGGTAAATAACCATTCTCCTAATTTTCCTGTCGCAAACACTGCACCAGTTAAATCTATTTGCGCTCCATCGCCAATTTCTGGGTTGAGAAAGTCCTGCCGCCTCCCCCAAAAGTTAGTTCCACCTCGCCCGATGCGGAGATTAACGGAACCTGAAACTAAGGAAGGTCGAAGGTTGGTAATAAATTCAACTTGGGTATATGCCTCAATCGGTGATACCGGTGTTCTGGTGAGTCGTTGAGGCTCCGTATTAGGCGATTGAAAATTCGGCGATTGAGAATTCGGATTGGAAATTGAGGGATTTGGGTTGACTAAGCTTTCTCGTGGTGCAAAACTTCCTTGCTCCTGTCTTTGGTTTCCTGTCCCTAAATTGGCAAGAGCGGCACGAACCCGGACTTTTTGCGCTTCTAAACCTGATTGCAGTTGAGCGGTGAATGTCCCATCTCGTGCCATTACCTGAAATCCTAGTTGGTCTTTGTCGTAGTCGGCGCCGATAAATTTCCCGGCACTGGTTGTGAGGGTGACTACGCTTTCTTCGGTTATCAGTTGACCGTTTTCATCGATAATTCGTCCCGTTAGAGCGAGGTTAGAGCGCCCATCGGCTGGGATACGCGGATCGCCAACTGGTGTAATTTCAATCTGCGCTGAGGCTTTTTTAACAGTGAGTTCAATACTGGCAGGTGTCCCGCTTCCTGCTTGAACGCTGAGGATATTAGCTCCCTCTTCCAAGGGGATGTCATACCAAACTTGGGTGATCAGATTGGAGGCTTCGTCTCGTTGCTGTTGAGTCGAAATTCGCGGATCGATTGGCTTTTCGTTGACATTTACCTGAATTTGTGAGTCCGCTTTGTACTGTACCACCAGGTTAGTCGAGCGTTTGGTACTAATCCCTGTCTGAGGGCTGAGGATGCGGACTTCGTTAGCTGCTAAGGTTGGGAACGATGCTGGGCTAGGTGTTTGTTGGGTTTCAGGTTGGGGTTTGCTATCTGGGGTCTGGGTAAGACTGATTTGAGTTGGAATTTTAGCTGCTGTTGAGTTGTCGGGTTTTGCGTTATCTAAAAACTTTGCGGTCGTAAGTTTACGCGCATCGATTTGTAGTTCGCTCAAGCTTTCACTGCTGCTGAATGCTGATGATTTAATTTCCTCAGTTTGAGCTGATGTTACTGCATCATCGAATATTGAGTTGAATTCAGGTAGTTCCTCAGCGCTAGCGGCTGAAAAGCTTCCTAGTCCCCATACTGTTGTGAGTAAACCGAGGGCAAGGCAAGGAAATCGCCTATCTTTTGTGCGTCCTTTGTCTTTAATAAACGAGCAATAACTAATGATGAATGACCACTGAGTATTTTTCATTGCGGCTTCTCCCCATAGGCAGGCGTCACGGCAAAATTCATCCGAGCCATTCCTCCTGGTGCAAGTCGCACGAGGCGTGATTGACTATTTTTTTCAATGAAATACAGGTTTGGTGCTAGAGAGTATCCTGGCAGACTGCTTAAATCTAATGTTGCGGTGCGGTTGCCGGCGATAACGTTAGCTAATGAGTACAAGCCATTCGGATCGGTGCTAATGCGGTTGCCATCGTCCATATAAATCACGGCGTTTGGTACTCCCGGCTCTCCTGGTTGTTGTTCGCCGTCAAAGTTTTTATCAACAAATACTCGCCCAACAAGGGTGCCGCAGTCTGATAAAATTCCCTGGCGAATTCGCAACTGGAAGCTGGCAATATTACTTCTGGGTTCTTGAGCAACGTTTCGTCCGTCACCTCGGATCGCGTCTGGTGTCACCACGGCAGCATAAACGATATTGAGTGCTTCTCTGGGATTAAGTAGAGGATAGGTAAAGGTGACATTGCGGTTAGACCTTACTGGCGTCGGCAATGTAACTGGCGTGGTGGTGCTGCCATTCGTTAGAGAACCTTGGACTGACTCTGGCACAAACCGCAACCCTAAAGGTGCGGTGTCGGTAATTGTGAGATCAAGAGCTGGCGCATCACCTGTGTTTCTTAAAGCAAGCCGATAAATTACCGTATCGCCCGGTTCGGCGGCAGCGCGGTCTGATGTTTTGATCAGCTCTAAAATCGCTTGACCGGCAACGAGTGAAGTGGTGTTGGAATTAACGATTGGGATGTTATCACCAGATGCCGTGGCTGTATTTGTAATTTCTTTGGCAGCCGTGGAGGAGGCTCCGATGATGATGAAGGCGGTGAATAGAGCAGTTAAAAGCAGCTTGAAGCGGTTTAACTGGTGTTTTTGAAATTTCATTCAGTGGTAGTTGCCTGGAATGCACTCTAAGTTTTGACACTTTATTTATTAGGTGTCCCCGTAATTTC
>CADCTM010000527.1 GCA_902805485.1 uncultured Coleofasciculus sp.
TAAGATTGCAAACAACAACCCCTTTACCTACAACCAACCCCTCACAAAAAAAGTATTTATCATCCTCAACACCAACACCATAAATCTGCAATCAGACTGATGAATACCCTTCAAGAAATAGACATACTGACACAAGAAACTAACACAGGAAGAAACCGTGACAGACGAATTAAAAAAAGGCGACAAAGTTGAGTGGAAAACCTCACAAGGCACAACAACAGGTGAGGTAAAAAAGAAACTCACCTCACCAACAGATATTAAAGGACACCACGTGGCTGCCTCAAAAGAAAATCCCGAATACTTAGTTGAAAGCGATAAAACAGGCAAAGAAGCGGCTCATAAACCTGAATCTTTAAAGAAAATTGAGGAGTAATGTGTCAGCATTACTCACTTAATACAACAGCTTCTTTAACCTGCATATGCAGATTTTGTATGTATAGCTGCGAATTCTATTCACCTAGGAAAGAGTTTGCTTCAAAACTGACGTGACCAATTTTTCGGCCAACGTTCAACAACAACCTTCGTCTGAGTAAAAAACTCTACCGCATCTCGTCCCTGACCATGTAAATCTCCGTAAAAGCTATCTTTCCAACCACTGAAGGGAAAAAATGCCATTGGTGCGGCAACGCCAATATTAATCCCAATATTACCCGCCTCAGCTTCATAACGAAATTGCCTCGCCGCCGCCCCACTACTTGTAAACAAACACGCCATATTTCCCCATTGACCACTATTAACTAAAGCGATCGCTTCTTCAATCGTTTCCAAATGCATTAACCCCAACACCGGTCCAAAAATCTCCGTCCGTGCCAATTCACTTTTAGGGCTGACATTTTCCAAAATCGTTGGTCGAATAAAGTTACCCTGTTCGTAACCAGAAATCTTAGTATTTCGTCCGTCTACTAACACAGTCGCCCCTTCATCAGTTCCCTGTTGAATTAACTGCTCAATCCGCGCTTGACTTTGAGACGTAATTACAGGTCCCATTTGGACTTTTTCATCCAAACCATATCCAACAATCCTAGTTTCAGCCGCTTGGGCGATCGCATTTGTAAACCTCTCCCTTGCCTCTCCTACCGTAACCGCAACCGAAGCCGCTAAACACCGTTGTCCCGCGCAACCAAAGGCACTATCCGCCGCGATTCTAGTTGTCATTTCCATATCCGCATCCGGCAAGACGATTATCGGATTTTTCGCTCCCCCCTGGCATTGCACCCGCTTCCCAAAAGACGCCGCCTTACCATAAACATATTGCGCCACAGGAGAAGAACCCACAAAGCTAACGGCGCGAATTGTTGGGTGTTCAAGAATCGCATCAACGACTTCTTTTGCCCCATTAACTAAATTAACAACGCCTTTAGGTAAGCCCGTTTTCTCTAATAACTCAAACACCTTTTGTAGAGTCAGGGGTACTTTTTCCGAAGGTTTAATAATACAAGTATTGCCACAAGCGATCGCATAAGGTAAAAACCAAAACGGAATCATCCCCGGAAAATTAAACGGCGCAATGATCGCAATCACTCCCACAGGTTGACGAATCATCATTTCATCAATCCCACGGGCGATATCTTCCAAATTGTACCCCTGCATCAACATCGGAATTCCGCAGGCAACCTCCACATTTTCAATTGCCCTTTCTAACTCTCCTTTCGACTCCGCCAACGTCTTCCCGCACTCCCAAGTAATCGTTTGTGCTAGCTCCTCCAAATGTTCTTCTAATAAGAATTTCAACTTAAAAAGATACTGCACTCGTTCCGTTGGAGGAACCCGCCGCCAACCCTGAAACGCTGTCGCCGCCGCCGAAGTTGCCACCTCTACATCACTCTTCGGTGATAAAGGCACCTTCGCCAAAACTTGCGCCGTCGCCGGATTAACTACATTCAAAAATTCCGTAGCGCCCGAAGTACACCACTCACCATCGATGTAGTTCAATAAAGCCTTAAAAGTAGATGCAGCCATTTTTGATAAATTTACGCGACACAATACTGCCAAAATAAACCCCTACTCCATAAAAGCAGGGGAATTATTATTAACTTATATTACGCATAACAGTCAGAAGGCTCTAAAACTCCTCAACCTCAAGTCGCGCCACTGTAATGGCACAAAAGGCAAAAGCAAAAACTAAGGGCATCGGACACTTCAAGAAATAGCTAGCAGAGGCAGCGAGAAAAGT
>CADCTM010000528.1:0-4433 GCA_902805485.1 uncultured Coleofasciculus sp.
CTGTGGGGAATTATTAGCTATTTATTTTAGTGGTTATCTACTTTTAAAGGGTAAAGAGACATGGGGTATAAGCTTGAAAGCGTCGTTCCTTGGGGGCGTAACCTAAACGAATATGTCAAGATGTTTTCTATAACATCTAACGACCTCCAACTAAGAATTCTGGATTGTGCCGGGGGTCCTGCTAGCTTTAATGTTGAGATGAAACGCCGTGGCTACAACGTGATTTCCTGTGATCCGATTTATCAATTTTCGGTTAATGAAATCGCCCAGCGTATTCAAGAAACGTATCAAAAAATTGTTGAAGGTACTAAGGTAACGCGCGAGGACTTTGTTTGGCAGGATATCCAATCGCCAGAACATTTAGGGCAAGTCAGAATGGCAGCAATGGAGCAATTTTTGTCAGATTTGCCTTGGGGAATTCAGCAAGGTCGTTACATTACTTGTGAATTGCCAAAATTACCTTTTGATACTAATCAATTCGACTTAGCACTTTGTTCTCACTTCTTATTTACTTATTCCGATTTACTCTCAGAAGATTTTCACATCACCTCAATTCAGGAACTATGTCGCGTTGCAACTGAGGTGAGGATTTTCCCCCTATTAAAAAATTTCTCTAGGGATGTATCTGAGATGCTGTCGTTAGTAATAAAGGAGTTATCCTCACAGGGCTACAATTTAGAAATTAAGACAGTTCCCTATGAGTTTCAAAAGGGTGGAAACCAAATGTTGCGAGTATGGAAATAAGCGAATACATTTTTCAGTAAAGCGGCAAAAAAACTAAGGCGTTTTTCTTAGGAAAAACGCCTTGTTTAATACTCATAGACTCATTCAAATGGTTTATTTAATTGTGGTGCAGTTACACACACTTCTTAAACCGAGAAGAAAGAAGTCGATATTAGCTGAGTGAAGCATTGCTGCGGTCATAGGTTGCGCGGAAGCTAGGATGCACTTTGCCTTGAATGTGGTTTTGGTATTCGGCGCTGTCAACTTCTAGACCTACTTCTGCCGCAGCGCGACCTAGCATCGATTGCTGACGGTTTTTGATGAGGTGATTGTGGCGCATCATCAGGGCACGAGTTTGTTCTTGAGTAGACATTTTTAAATTCTCCGATCGCTTTATCTGATGTATTTTCTCTTCACCTATTTACTCTAACAATAAAAATCTGTATCATAAACTACTAAATACAAAACTTTACATACTTCTTTTGTATGCATAAAGGCGATTTATTTGCAAGTTCCCAAGGATAGATTTGGAAATATTGCAAAGACATTCCGTCGGTTCGCGCACTTCGTTCCTGATTAGCGAAGCGTGGCTATGGTAAGGTACGTCTCTAGGACTTAGGTGCGATCGCCAATTTCGGCAAACTCACGTCCGCCAAAAACCGCCTCAGCATGACGGTAAAACTTAAACTCCATTAAGTTGTAAAACGGGTCTTGCAAAAAGAAGGTGCGATGTTCTGTGACTTCACCGGGAAAGCGTCGCTTGGGTTGGTCGTAAAATTGGAGCTGTCGTTGTTGAACACGTAGTAGTAACCCTTCCCAGTCAGCTTCTGAAGTGAAAATTAGTCCAAAATGTCGCGGGTAAATGCCTTTTTGAGGTATCAGGGGTTCTTTGGTGACGTGGGCGACGAGCTGATGACCGTATAAATTGAGAATTAGGGCATGACGGGACTCTCGCCCCAGCTCGCAGCCAAGTCCATCGGCGTAAAATTCTTTAGTCTGCTTGATGTCGGTGACGGGAAAAGCAAGATGAAAGAGGACTGGGTTCATAAAAGCCGATTTGATGAGAGAGTATGGGACATAAAATCACAATTAGAATGTTCCTAACGGATTGATTATGCCTTCTATTATTTCTTCTTTAAATCCCTGGCTAGTTGCTGTTGCTTTGAATACGGTTTTACTGGGGATCGTCTTTCTTGCCCCCAAAAAGTTACTTACAACGGCTGGAGTATTTCATGCTTGGTTCCTGGGTGTCCTAATTTGGGGGACTTTAGGCTGGCAAGGTTACTTGGTGGTGATGTTCTACTTCTTAGTCGGTTCGGCTGTGACGCGCATCGGTATGGAGCAAAAGGAAGCGGCAGGTATTGCCGAAAAGCGATCGGGTGCCAGGGGACCAGAAAATGTCTGGGGATCGGCGCTGACTGGGGCAATTTGTGCGGCGGGAGTACTATTCGTTCAAGGTGTAGGGGCGCAAGGCATCACGCCCCTCCTGTTGTTGGGTTATGTCGCCAGTTTTGCCACCAAACTTTCTGACACCTGCGCTAGTGAGGTGGGCAAAGCTTATGGCAAGCGGACGTTTTTGATCACCACCTTACAGCCTGTGGCACGAGGAACAGAAGGCGCTGTGAGTTTGGAGGGCACCCTGGCGGGAGTTGTGGGTTCAATTGCGATCGCGCTAGTAGCCTGGGGAGTGGGTATAATCGACTTGACAGGCGCGGCTTTTTGTGCAATAGCCGCGTTCATCGGCACTAATTTGGAAAGTGTGATTGGTGCAACGCTACAATCCGAATTCGACTGGATGACAAATGAAGTCGTTAATATTTTCAATACGATCATTGGTGCGATCGCAGCAGTAGTGCTAGCCCTGATCTGGCGTTGGTTTAGTTTGGGTGGAGCAGGAATCAGTTAGACGATTAATAATTAAAAAAGATTTTAATTATTAATTTGCTCGTCGTTCCTAACTTTATTGACCCTGTTGACCAAAAACCATCTGTAGAATCATTGGTTCACCATCAGCGCGGTGATATTTATCTCCCCAGGCGCGGATGATTTCATCCAATTCTTCCATCGCTGGCTCAATTTGGTCAGCAGGGATGTCCAACTCTTCTAATAACCGCATTACTTTGGGTTGACGGTCTGCCCAATCTGTCATTAATTTAAAGTATCGCGCTGTATCCTCAACCACGGTGTAAGTGCGTTCTTTTCCATCCACGGGTGAATAAGACGCACGGGTAAGGGCGTAATACGGCAGTCCCCAAGGGCAATCAATGCGTGTCACCGTACCTGAATAAATTAAGCGCCGCTTGATGTGTTCTGCCATCGCTTCACTCAAGGGTAGACGTTGCTCTTGGGGCAAGTCTTCCTGAGAGCGAGTATGGAGAAATTCAATTAATTCTAAGAACTGAAGGGAATTAACAACCTGGGCATCCGGTAGGTTACTGGGGAGTTTTTCCTCAATATATCGCTTTTGTTCTGGGGCAAGACTCGACCCGTAAATTCGCGATCGCCCAGGCATCCAAGCATACTGATCAATCCAAACATAAGGAAATTGGATTAAATACCGAGGTTCCTGAGAACCCAGCATTTTCAACAGTTTTCCTTCGGTTAGCGCTTGTCGTACTTCCTCAACAATTACCTTGACCCGCTTTGGCTCAATATGATGTAAATGACCCGTCATTCGGGTATTTTCACCTTGTTCCAGGTAGGTCATGTAAATCGCGCATTTAGCAGCCGTTGCTGCCGCGTCCAGAAAAGCCCCGTGTCTGTGTCCGCTGGTTCTCATCGCGCTGAAAGCCAGATATAGCATGATCTGATCCATTGCGCTGGGGCTGAGGCTTTTTATCAGATCGAGTTGGTTAATCATCTTAGGGGCGGTCATATCGCATGGGTAACAAACTTTTGTTCTTTAGTGACTTGCCTCACTGTTTCGCCTAAGTTCAGTGAGTTCAACTCACGCAGCAGAACATGCGCTTACTAAAAGCACCCTAATGTTTGAAGCGATTTCTCCTTAATTTCTCTAATTATAGAAAACTAAGGAGCAAACACCAAGCTAGAAGCTTCCGCCACGAGTGGGTACAGGGGTAAAGTTCTTCCAGCAAGCTTCTATGATAACCGAGGAGTTAGATATTTCTGCTAGTAAATGGGACGAGGAGGGCTAGCAGGACGGGGGCGCTTGTAACCTTCTTGTTCGGTTTGAGTTGCCGCCATCAGTCTCTCGGAAGAGATAGAACTAATTTGTGTAGTTATGTCTTTAGTAAGAAGCTGAAAGTTTACCGACAGTGATATTGTTGCTAGAATCAATAAAATGATTGAACTGTAAAAGCGCATAAGAGCTTTCCTTGCCAAGTTTATAGTCCGCGATCCAGGGTTTCGACACAGACATCAGGAAAAACCGAATCTCAAAGCGCAGTTAATTCAATGTGGCTTATCCTAGGAAAGTCATATGTGAGCAAAAAGCGTTCCTTCGCATCTAACTCCCACTTGAGCGACAACGAAAGAACGCCATTGATTTTTTTGCCCACCAACTCGGTATTGCATCAATTTTTTCCACAATTAACCAGATGCCATTGAGGGCTTAACGTCCACTCCCGCGATGGGGGGACAAGTCGTGATTTTGAGTAGTTACAACTGAAAGCCGTTGATTGAAAGTAGAGCTATAAAGGCGCATAGCAGATGTCCGTGTCAAGGTTTCTACTCCCTGATACGGAGTTCCT
>CADCTM010000528.1:4443-10075 GCA_902805485.1 uncultured Coleofasciculus sp.
AAAAACTTTCGTGAAAAATTAGTTAATTTTTAGTGAATGGTGGTATGATTGGTTGTACGTGTGTATTACGGCAGATCGACCATTTCCACCACCAGCCATTGACCTGACTGATTGAGCCGCCCCCAGAGTGTGAGTCGTTGCTGGTCGAGACAATTTTGTAGTTGGTCGTCTACATCGGGTCGTAAAGTAACGAGCGTCCAAACTTTACCCGCATCCGCCGCAGGCTCAGTTAGGGTAATCGTGTAATCCTGGTCATTGTGGCGTTGGAAAATCCCTTTTAAAGGTGTCCAGTTTTGAGTACTCGGTGCTGAATTAGTCTCTTGTTGCCAGTTTCGGGTTCCAGAAATCGGATAATCTTCTGGATTGTCCAAGCAATAGCGCTGCCAAGAAAGCCAGTCGGGATGTAAGGATAGTAAATTAAATAGAGGTACAATCGCCCCAGGAGCAAAGGAATCTTCTAACAACGCTTCCTGAATCCGTCTTACAGGTAAATCTCTAGGTTGACAGCCCAACTCAACACACAATGCCGCTGCCATCCCTGCGGCTTGACCAATATTCATTACCACAGGTTGCAAGCGAGTCGAACCATTAGCAATGTGAGAAACCGAGATATTTTTCTCACAAACTAAAAGACCATCGGTTGAGATAGGAACTAATGCACCATAAGGAATCGTAAACGGTGTTCCCGTGCAGCGACCACCCCAGCGAATGGATTTAGGTTGTAAAGGGAAATCCACGCCTGGATAATGATGATCATTGGCATAATTACCCAAGGCAACAGCATCCACAGATAAAGGCGCCACCTGTCCACCAGGTACAGGCAAAATATCTTGCTCCCGCACCGTCACAAGTCCGATGAGGCGTCGGCTTTCGCGATAATAGGGATGCAGCGCATAAGCACCACCACCCAATGAGGAAGCAGGAAATACCGACTCAGCTAAACCATAACGCCGCCCCAGTTGAGTTTGGATAAAACGGGCAAAACTTTGGGTATGCCACAGACTTTCTTGGAGAAACTCCTGACGCTTGTCTTGATCAACTAAACGTCCGACATCTATGCCGTAGTCATTACCATGCAGCGGCCAATTGATCATAAAAAGTTGACCTGGTAGCCGCCCATAATTGAGAAACTGCTCACTTCCGTAGTTTTCCCACGCCTTAACAAATTGTTGTGGGGTGTCATGGGGAGGGGCGCAAATTTCTGGCGCGTTGCCCTCATTGCCAAAATCTTGGAGGATGACAACCCAAGTGGGAGATTGTACGGGATATTGCTGTGTCAAATTATTAGGAATTACCGGGGCGCTGGGTTCATCAAATTCCGATCGCAATTCCCAACCCCAACGGTGCGGCACATCTGCTAATGCTAATAAATCACCAAGTTCTGTAGCATCTAAGGTGACTTTCGCTTTAATAATTAAATCAGCAAATCGAACTCCTGTAATACAGTTATTTTGTTGGCATACTTCGATTGGTGTTTTTCCGGTAATCCATTTCAGGTTTGGTAAAGACTGTACCCAATCAGCAAATATCTTTGCACCGATGCGAGGATCATAACTAAACATACTCACCCAGCTATTATCTAAACCACCGGGTTGGAGGTGAAAAAGCGATCGCACATATGCCCCCCACAACCCTGTCTGAAACGCCGCTAATTCATTCCCATCGGGGGCTGCAACACCCGCCGCAGTCAGCATTCCCCCCAACCAGGGCGTCTCACTCACAAGTATTGTTTGGACGCCTTTTCGTGCCGCCTGGATAGCTGCGGCAGTACCGCCTGTACCGCCGCCGACAACTAGGACATCAGTTGTTAATTCATTCATTTAAGTTTGCTCAATTTTCTGGCAGATCCCCGACTTCTGAATTAAATTTATCCAGATAATCAGGTTTAATCAAAGAAGTCGGGGATCTGGGTTGCCTTTTTCCCTCCAACAGGGGTTTATTCCTTGCGCTCAGGCAAATCGAACACTAGTTTAAATTCAATATTGGGGACACGCTGACGTAGTAATAATAGATGTCCGTCAGCATCTGGACGTGATTTGTAACGGGCGATGATTATCCATCCCAAATTAGGGCTTTGACGCGCAACTGCCCAAGGTTTAAGGCTGTCTTTGTAAGCCATAATGAATTTGTCTCCTTTGCTTGTGTATGGGAGCCAGAGCCAGCCTTTCGACTTTGCACGGTACAGGGCTGGCTTCTTTACTCCGTTGCTGTTGCAACAATACTATTGTTGCACATTGTCTTGACAAAATCAAGCTTTTGTGGCAAAGAAATTAATAAAGAAAGAAATTAATAAAAAAAGACGTTCCGCTAGAACTGGAACGTCTCTATAATTCAGCAAAGCCCAAGAGTTCTAATGGTCTAGACTCTGGGATAGCATGGCGCCACGCCGCAATATTTTTGATTCATGGCTGAAAATCCGAATTTACTCAAAAATCTCTTCAACGCCTTTGACCCCTTGCGACCGTTACCTGCACCTGACGACCACGTAGCCTGGTACAACCGGAGCGTTGAGTTGGGGGATTTAGGACGATTTGAAGAAGCAGTAGCATCTTACGACTTTGCACTGAAAATTAAATCTGACTTCCACAAAGCCTGGTACAACCGGGGCATTGCGTTGAGGAATTTAGGACGATTTGAAGAGGCAGTAGCGAATTATGACCAAGCCCTGAAATTTCAACCTGACTTCCACGAAGCCTGGAACAACAGGGGCTATGCCTTGGGGAATTTAGGACGATTTGAAGAAGCAGTAACTTCTTACGACTTTGCACTGAAATTTCAACCTGACTTCCACGAAGCCTGGAACAACAGGGGTAATGCGTTGAGGAATTTAGGACGATTAGAAGAAGCAGTAGCGAATTACGACCAAGCTCTGAAAATTAAACCTGACTACAACCAAGCCTGGTACAACCGGGGGAGTGTCTTGGAGAATTTAGGACGATTTGAAGAAGCCGTAGCATCTTACGACCAAGTACTGAAAATTAAACCTGACTACCACCAAGCCTGGTACAACCGGGGCAGTGTGTTGGAGAATTTAGGACGATTTGAAGAAGCAGTAGCATCTTACGACCAAGCTCTGAAAATTAAACTTGATAAAGACGAAGCCTGGAACAACCGGGGGAATGCGTTGTTTAATTTAGGACGATTAGAAGAAGCAGTAGCATCTTACGACCAAGCCCTGAAAATTAAATCTGACTTCCACAAAGCCTGGTACAACCGGAGCCTTGCGTTGTTTAATTTAGGGCGATTTGAAGAAGCAGTAACTTCTTACGACTTTGCACTGAAAATTAAACCTGACTACCACCAAGCCTGGAACAACCGGGGCCTTGCATTGTTTAATTTAGGACGATTCAAAGAAGCAGTAGCATCTTACGACTTTGCACTGAAAATTAAACCTGACCTCCACTACGCCTGTTTCAACCGAGGCATTGCGTTATTTAATTTAGGACGATTTGAAGAAGCAGTAGCATCTTACGACCAAGCCCTGAAAATTAAACCTGACAAAGACGAAGCCTGTTTTAACCGGGGCCTTGCGTTATTTAATTTAGGACGATTTGAAGAAGCAGTAGCATCTTACGACTTTGCACTGAAAATTAAACCTGACTACCACAAAGCCTGGTACAACAAAGCTTGCTTATCTGCCTTACAAGGTAATGTTGAGCAGGCAATTGAAAATCTCCAACAAGCAATTAAACTAAATCCTAAAAAATATCGAGAAATGGCAAAAACTGACTCAGATTTTGACATCATTCGGGAAGATGAAAGGTTTGGGGCGTTGATTCAAGAACCACTACCAGATAATTAGTTCAACTACTGATATCCTGCCGCCTGAATCGAAAACAATCGCGCATAACGCCCACCAAGCCGCAACAACTCCTCATGACTCCCTTCTTCCAAAATCTCACCACCTGACATCACAACAATTTTGTCAGCCATCCGCACCGTGGAAAAGCGGTGAGAAATCAGCACAACCATTTGATTTTGAGTCAGACTCCGAAAGCGATCAAAAATTTGTACCTCTGCCTCCGCATCCATCGCCGCCGTCGGTTCATCTAATACCAAAATATCGGCATTCGTTCGCATAAATGCCCGCGACAAAGCAATTTTTTGCCATTGTCCCCCCGAAAGTTCCTGCCCCCCTTTAAACCATCGCCCTAATTGAGTTCCAAAGCCAGATGGTAGCGACTCAATAAACGGTTTAGCCATGCCTTTTTGAGCAGCATCTTGCCAACGGGTTTCGTCTTCCAAATAATTGACATCGCCCACGCCGACATTTTCGCCAACGGTAAATTGGTAGCGGACAAAGTTCTGAAAAATCACGCCAATGCGACGGCGCAACACCTCAACATCCCAATCTTGTAGATCCACACCATCCAAAAGAATACTTCCAGAATCCGGGCTGTATAGGCGTGTTAAGAGCTTAATTAGAGTGGTTTTTCCCGAACCGTTCTCCCCCACAATCGCTAATTTTTCCCCTGGTTTGAGGTGCAAGGAGATGCCATTCAGCACGGGTTTTGTGCCTCCGGGATAGGTGAAGGACACCTTCTCAAAACGGATGCCATCACCAGGAATTATGCCCTGAGTTACCTTCCCGCGAGATTTTGGCACAGTTTGCTCTAAAAATTCGTACAAATTGGAGAGATACAAGTTATCTTCATACATCCCACCAATGGAAGTCAAGGCGGCTGTGAAGGTAGACTGTCCTTGCCGGAATACCATTAGGTACATCGTCATGTCTCCTAGGGAGATGCGCCCGTTGATGGTTTCAACGACAATCCAAGCGTAGGCGGCGTAAAATGTGCCTGTGCTTAATAAACCGAGTAGATAACCCCAAAAGCCTCGGCGAATGGTTAAGTTGCGGTCTTCGCCGTAAAGTCGATTGAAGTTATCATGATATCTTTGCAGCATGGTGTCGCCTAGCTGGTAAAGCTGCACTTCCATTGCATAGTCTTCACGAGCAATTAAGGTTTCTAGGTAATGCTGCTGTCTGGTTTCTGGGGATCTCCAACGGAATAAGCGAAATGCTTCCCCAGCAAAGCGTGTCTCGGCGATAAATGGCGGTAAAGCGGCGACAAATAAGACGACAACTGCCCAAATTGAAAATTTGAGCAATAATGCGCCATAAGTTATTAGTGATAAGGCATTTTGAATCAGTCCAAATGTCCGTGTTACCAAGGAAAGTGGACGCATTGAGGCTTCATTACGAGCCTGATTCATTTTGTCGTAAAATTCTGAATCTTCAAAGTGTGCCAGATCTAAAGTTAAGGCTTTTTCTAAAATTAAAACATTGACTCGTTGACCGAGTAAGACTCGTAGGAGTGATTGTGAGACAATTAGTCCACGCTGACTGCCTGCTAGTAGCATAACTGCGATCGCTTCCCATCCCACATAACCCAACGCTGTCCAACGATTGGTATCTCCTGATTGCGATGCGAAAAGGACACTATCAACGATTAGCTTACTAATATAGGCGATCGCACCTGGTAACAAACCCGCGACCAATGTCAAAATTGCCAGAGCGATCGTTAAACGGCGGTTGGTTGTCCATACTAAACCTAAAGCCCTGCCGCCGTAACGAAACACTGAGAGAGATTGACGCAGTGCCTGTACAGCAGATTTTTCCTTTAAATAGTTA
>CADCTM010000529.1 GCA_902805485.1 uncultured Coleofasciculus sp.
TTTTCACTCACCACTACAATGCATCATTACTTGTTTAGCACTACCCTTAAAACCAGGATTTTGCTGCTCCTGGTCTTAAAGAGATTGAATTTAGTCCTCCAGTAAATTTTAATGCTTAATGATGCCGATGTTCAGCATCATGTTTTCACATAGTAAAAAGGCTATACAAAGATTATGTTTATCAGATATCGAATGCCTTATGTATTAAATCGCAAATCTTTCAAGATGAGCGTAACTTTTTCTATAAAAGCTATAGCAAGAACGCCTTTGTTGATAAAACTAGAGCAACGGTCCATTTCGTCATGTAGCCTTGGGCTAACAGTACTGTAAAGCATTATGTTAGTCCAAGCCAGCGCAGGTGCTCCAGTTTTTCCTCCGCTACTTCTGCATTATCTCAAAGATGGAACACTTCTGCTCCCTGCTTGACTGACAAAAGTATTGGGAGTTGAAACGAAAGCTAGGAGGGAAGCAGAGCCTGGTTTAAGCTGATAAGTTACCACACGAATCGGCAAAATTAATGGTACCTACTTCCCGTCTCTATCATGCGCTGCATGAATATTTGAGTCAATGCCAAAACCTCTGGCGCGATGTCAGGCATCTCCAGACCTTGTGCTGGATGATGATTGGCATCGTTGAGAGCCAAAGCATTCACCTCAATGGGTTTGGAGTGCATGTGGTGAGTCGAGCTACCTATGCTCAGTCCCACCAACGACGGTTTCGGCGATGGCTATCGAATCACCGCATCGACGTAGCCGCAGTTCATCACATGCTGATGGCTCAAGCCTTGTCTGCATGGGGCAAAGAGCGCATCTATCTGAGCCTCGATACAACGATGGTATGGAACTGTTTCTGTATTGTTTGGGTCGGGGTTGTTTATCGAGGTCGAACCGTCCCAATTGCTTGGCAAGTTGTGGCTCAATCGAGTAGTACGGTGCGGTTGTGGACGATTCAACGGGTCTTGCGGCAGGCACAACGGTTGATGCCATCAGAAGTCAGCGTGGTGTTGCTGGCAGACCGAGGCTTTGCCGATGGCAAGTTGATGAAGTACTTACGGGAGACCCTGAAGTGGCATTTCCGCATTCGCAAGGAAGGTGGCCGGGAAGATTGTATCTTCCGGCACACTTCCGCATCAAACGCTCATTCCAGTTTCAGTTAGAGGGTAAGTGGCGTCTGGTTTCATCGCTCAACCTGCAATCAGGACAAGCCTACTTCACACCAGTGGTGTCGATTGGTAAAACGAAGCCTTACCCCAACGTTTACCTGGGATTTGCTCACGACAAACTCAGTGATGAAGATTGGGTGATTGTCAGTGACGAACCCACCACGCTACAGACCTTTGCTCAATACCGATTGAGGTTCTGTGTAGAGGAAACATTTTTGGATCTCAAATCAAATGGCTTCAACCTGGAAGCCTCGCGGTTACGAGACAAGTTTGCCCTTACCCAACTGTGTGGTGTGCTTGCCTTGACGATGCTATTTCTGGTGCTCCAAGGAACTCAGGTGGTGACAGCGGGCAAGCGTCGTTTAGTCGATACTCATTGGCAGCGGGGCATGAGTTATCTCAAGCTAGGTTGGAATTGGATTCGTTTAGCCATCACCAAGCAATGGAAAATTCATCTTTTTCAGGTTCTATCAGGTGCGTCTGACCCACAGCCTGCAATCGCTTCTAAGCGACAACACAAACAGTCTTTTCGGCGTGAATTTACTGTCCTATCTAGCTTTCCAGTTCCCTAGTTTTGTCAGTCAAACAGCTTCTGCTCCTGCTTAGCTCATTAGCTCATCCAGCAATATCAGTTACTTAGATGTATAGGTGAACCCAGGCTGTGATGTCAGAGTCATCCTCAAGTGTGGGCTGTTTAATCTCAAATCCATGTTTCTGGTACCACTGAAGCAATTTCGGCATGTTTTCAAGATCTTGACGCATAACTTTTCCATAGAGGTACCGAACACCATTTACACGAGCATGCTCGATAAGGCAGCTTAATAAGACAGAACCCAATCCCTTACCACGATAGCTGATTAGCTTGGGCTGGCAGCCTGGAAGCTTGCTAAGTAAGGCAGCCCAGCTATTGGATGGAGTTAGCATCACCATATTAGCAATTGAAATATCTTTAAGTAAAAGAGTTTTTGGCGATTCTCGAACA
>CADCTM010000530.1 GCA_902805485.1 uncultured Coleofasciculus sp.
TCGCGAATAACGATTGTAGGGGCGTATGACCATGCGCCCTTACAGAATCAGAACTAGTGAAGCTCACAATTATCAACCAGAGAAAAGAGACAATCCACCTCAACCGCACCCTGTACTGCTACAAACTCGATCGCTCCAGCACCCCATCCGATACTTAGTACTAAGGGGAGATGTCCGGGAGGGTCATTTGAGGAGAAAGTTAATTCTGAATATAGTCGCCAGTTGTCATTGATACGCCAACCAACGCGATCGCCAAACTTCTCATATACCCGTTCATCGTAGATTCTCGGTTTGCCGCCTTCTTCCATCCAAATGCGTTTTTGGACGCTAAAATCAAACCGCTCGTTACTGTAATGTATCCATAGCTGATTAATTGTACAAAGGTCTTTAGATGGGAACTTTTCAATATCTTCTTCATCCAAATAACCCCGTTTCTGTTGTCCCATAACTTCAAGCATTTTTTGCCGTGTTTCCTCATCTGCTTCTTTCCAATTAAAAGCAGCTAGTAAGTCTCGTAACTTAGTGTAATCAACTCCTTTTTCTGACTCTATTAACTTAAACTCACTTTGAGGAGTACGCTCAATAGGCGCGATATCCCCAAAATTAGGAGCAACATTTGTTAGGATTATCTCCGGTTAAATTAAATCTTTTAGTACATCATCAACCGATTGATAGCGGTCTTTTACTAGTACCTTAAGTAATTTATTGAGAACTGCAGCTAACTCAGGGCTAACTATTGTCTCTTTTGGCAAATGATCCTGCCATATCCAACAACCTTCTAAAGAATTGAATAAATTAAATGGGCTAATTCCAGTTAGTAAATGAATGCAAGTTGCACCTAAAGCGTATAAATCACTTGCACAATAAGCTTCGCCAAACTGAATTTGCTCGGCGGGTGCATATCCCAAAGTACCAATCATTGTTCCCCGTTTAGCCAAAACTGCTGCTGTGGCTTGTTTCGCCACGCCAAAATCAATTAATACTAATTTTCCATCACTTTTACGGCGGATAATATTAGCAGGTTTGATATCTCGATGAATTACGTCTTTATCATGAATAAACTTCAGAACTGGCAGTAAATCAACTAATATTTCCCGAATATTATTTTCTTTGTAAAACGAACCTCCTTGGGCAGTACGTTCCTCTAATTCATCTAATAAAGACTGTCCATCAATAAATTCTTGCACCAAATAAAGGCGAGCATTTTGTTCAAAATGGGCGTAGAGTTCGGGAATTTGATCGTGTTTGCCTAATTCATACAGTCGCACGGCTTCTTGATTAAACAAATCTGTTGCCTTCCGGTCTTGATCCGGTGACAGCATCAATAGTTTAATCACGCAAGGATGGTTCAGGCGGTCTTGATCAAGAGCTTTGAAGGTTCTACTTGATCCGCCGGGACTGAGGGCTTGGATGGCGCGGTAGCGGTCTTTCAGCAGCAATTTTGTGCCACAAGTTAGACAAAAATTGGCGTCATCTGGACTTTGGGGCTTGGAACAGACGGGATTGAGGCAGTAGCTCATATTAGCGAGGAAAGCAAGCTTTGTCTTTATTTTCACCTCTCCTGCTCTTGAATGCTGCTTATGATGAAATAGACTTTTCTATGGTGTAAAAGTTTTTTCGTCTTGGAGGTGTTGAGGTAGTCTTGACTAGAGGCGTGGAAAGCGATAACCAAGAGTGGGCGGCAACGCTTGCGCGTTTAGTACATCATACAATTAGGATTTCGGTAAACGATGCGCTTCGGGCGTTACTGATCTCTGCAATGCCGAAAACTGGGAGATGAGGTGCGATCGCCTTTTATACTTAAGCCGTGGTGATTTCCGGTTTACGATTTGTGTTGTCTTTGTGAAAGGGATATTTGAAAGCGATCGCCTTTGTTCCCATTGCCAAGTGCGATCGCGTTTCATTCGTTACTGTGGCGTCTGTTGCAACTGGGGTCGCTCTTCTGCCAAAATTGCCCCTTCCACTGGGCACACTTGGATGCAGATGCCACAGTCAATACAGGTTGCAAAATCAATCCAGTACCAATCAGTCCCCTTGACATTTTTGCCGGGACCTTCGTGGATACAAGCAACGGGACAGGCATCAACGCAATCGGCGATGCCTTCGCAGGTATTTGTAACTATCGTGTGTGGCACAGTGTTCTCTTCTTTTGAATTAAGTAATCCTATCGGCTTAGGTCTAATACTTCTAGCCTACCAAGCTCGGTCAAAGACAAGGATAATTTAGCCAAACTTAGCTTCTAACTTAGCGTCTCAATTGCCGGTGTCCCATCAGCTTTAATCCATGCGAGGTAGGTAATGCGACGGCGACGGGCGTATTCTCGAATCTCTTGCGGTGAACGGTTGCCCAAATCCATCTCTACCCGCACCAAATGCTTGGAATCTCGGAGTTTTTGGGCATAAGTAAATGCCGCTGCTTCTGCTTGAGGCGATTCTGCAACAACTAACCAATCACTCGCCGGTGTTTGGCGCGGTAGCTGAGGACTGGAGAGCAAAACATAGTGTAGGTCTTCAATATTGAGGCAAAAACCAATCCCTGGATAGGTTTCTCCTTGGGGATGATATAACCCCAAAAGTTGGTCATAACGACCGCCTTGCCCTAAAACCCGCTGACTGGTGTCGGGACTACTGACAACTTGGAAGACAATACCCGTGTAGTAGTCAATGGTTTGAACTAAGCTCAGATCGAGGATGATTGGTAGGGGATGAGGAGAGCTTTGCCCTAAAAGTTCAATTAGGGATTTAAGGTTATTAACTATTTTTTGTTGAGATTCGTCTAATTCTAGACTGGCAACATGAAGTAACACATCTTCGGGGCGTCCTCGGAGGTCGAATAGAAATAGTGCCCGTTCTCGTAATTCTGGGGATAGGGGGAGTGTTTCTAGGGTAACGCGGTCGAGATGAGCGATCGCATTTCGCACCTTATCTTTTACTTGTGCTGGGAAGGGAGAAAAAAGCGATCGCGTTAAGTCTGCTTCCCCCAAAATCAAGTGCCACTGCGGCAACCCCAATTGATTTAAGCAATCTGCAAGTAATAATAGGATTTCTGCATCTGCCAATAAACCAACTGCACCCAGTAGTTCAATACCTGACTGGTAAAACTCTAACTGGCGTCCGTGATGACCGACTGTTGGACGCCGGAAGACGTTGGCATTATAGTAGAGTCGTTGCGGTAGAGCGAGGGTTGCCTCACTGGTACTTCCAGCAAGTCGAGTCGCCATTGCTCGTGCTATCGACGCCGTTAATTCTGGACGTAACCCCAGTGTCCCTTCTTGAGCATCTTGTAACTGAATCACCGTTGAACGCTCAATTGCCCCGCCTGCCATTAGCGTATCCAACCACTCCAGGGTTGAGGTGATAATCCGGTGATACCCCCAACGGTGAAATACGTGCTGCAAGCGATCGGCAATCCAGCGTTTTTGTGCCACTTCGAGGGGCAGCAAATCCCTTGCACCCGCTGGTGATTGATGAACCATTACTTTTTCTTATTACCAAACATTTTACCAAATAAGCCGCCACCTGGTTTGTCAGACGGTTTGCCTTGATCCGGTGTAGGAGGAGCGGGTGGTTTGCCACCGGGGTTGTTTTTTTGAGCCAACCCATCGAGATGCTTTTTGCCTCTTAGGGCTAATTCGTCTTTAGGATTCAATTGCAAGGCTTTATTGATGTGAACCTTAGCCATTGTCGCCTGATTTTGCTTCAAATAAGCAACTCCCAGTAAACTATGAGCGCGGCTGTTGTTTTGGTCTAACTTCAGTGCTTCTCGTAACTCCAAAACGGCACCTGCATAGTTTTGTTTTGCCAGATAGCCTTCTGCACGACGCAGATATTCAGTAACCCGTGATAGTCCAGAATCCGGTAGAGGGTTGCCTTTGGCTACCTGTCCGCCAGGGGGTTGACTGCTATTGGTTCCCCCAGGAGACGTTTTTGTACCCTGATTACTACCTGGAGTCGGTCCAGTACTCGAAGCCACGCCAGCGCCAATTTTGCCGCCTGAGAGCATCAGGTAGACCATATTGAGTTCGCTGATTTGGGCGATCCTTTCTAAAACTTGGTCGAGGGAGTCGTATTGCTTGGTGGCAAGATTTTGCACTAAGCTTTTATAAGAGTTGTCTAAGTTGGGACCTGATTTGGATAATTTTTGTGCCACATCGCTTGTCAGTGGAACTTTCCCTTTTTCCGATGCCAGACGCCTCCCCATGTGCCCCAGATTCACCACATAGTCACGATTATTCTGAGAAAGTTGCTCGTAGGCGGGATTAACTAGCTTTGATAAGAGCTGATTTGCCAGTTTTTTCTCGGCTTCGCTTGCGCCTTTGATTGTGTCTGGATGGAGATTTCGAGCTATTTTGAGATATCGTTTGCGAACTTCCTTAACGTCCGCGTTAACGGGAACCCCTAAAACGGCATGATGGTCAATGAAATCAAACTTGAAAAGTCCGCGTTCGATGTTAAAAGACATAGGGCGCTGTCCAAGCTCCGTACGGAAAGAATTATATTGTTTCTAGTATGTCTTAGGTTTTGATATAAGCGTTAAGCCTTAACTGTACCTTGATTATCAACAGATAGACTAGGTGGCTTTGCTTCTCAGAAGGATAAATTTTCAGGCTTTGGGGGGTACTGGAAGTTGGTAATTAATTAATAAAATTATTTCCAACTGGACAAGGGGGGAACCTGTAAAAGTTCTTTGCTCAGGTTGTCGTGAATCTGGCTATTCGTTGCCAAAATCCGACCGGAAGCAATCACTAAGGGGCTGCCGTTATAAGCTGTCACTTTACCACCAGCTTCCTCTACTAGTACTATCCCCGCAGATATATCCCAAGGTGAAAGTCCTCGTTCCCAGTAGCCATCAAGTCGTCCGCAGGCAACATCAGCCAAATCAAGGGAGGCTGATCCGCTACGGCGTACGCCTTGAGTTAGATGAGTGAGATAACAAAACTCGGCATAGTTGTTGTCCGACGTTTCGCGGCGGTCGTAGGCGAACCCACTTACAAGAAGGCTTTTGCTGAGGTCGGAGGTTTTGGATACTTGAATTGGGCGGCGGTTCCGAGTTGCTCCTAATCCCTTGGCGGCGCGGAACAGTTCTTCACGGAATGGATTATAAATTACGCCTACTTGGGGCATTCCTGCAATCAGCAGTCCGATCGATACAGCGGCAATGGGGTACTGATGAGCGTAGTTGGTGGTGCCATCCAGGGGATCAATCGCCCAAAGGTATTCACTATTATCATCGCCTATTTGCCCAGATTCTTCTGCCAGGATGGAATGTTCGGGGACATGACGGCGCAACACCTTAAGGACGGCAGCTTCGGCGTCTTTATCGGCGGCAGTCACTAAGTCTCCGGGACGACCTTTTTCTTCTACGGTTTCTAACTTACCCCAGTAGGCTTGCAAGATTGTACCCGCTTCCATTGCGGCTTCGGTAGCAATATCTAGGAAGATTTGCAACTGTTCAGGGGTAGGTTGGTTCATGGGTTAGGGGGTTGTGGTTAGGGGAAGGCGACGAAATTCTGCGGGTGTTAAGCGCATTGGTTGGGCGGGGTTCCAAATGCCATACCCCATGATTCGGGCATATTCTTGGGCACGGGCAAGGCGAGTGTCGTATTTATTATTCGGGGCGCGGGATGCGGCGAGGACGTAGCCTTCTTTGACCAATTGCTCGTTAACTAAGACATCATTATGCCAAACATAAGCCGGCCAACGACCGGAGCTATCTTGTTCGGGTTTGACATCGGGTTCTAGGATCACGGGTTGTAAGACAAGTTGCTGACCTGTTTTTTCGCTGAGGATTTGCTCTAGACGGGCTTTTGCCGCTGCTCCCCAAGGGTGCTGCTTGAGGTCTGGTGCTTCGATGCCAATTAAACGAACGCGATCGCCTCCTCGTGTTTGCCTGGTTTGATCTAGCACTTCTATTGTGTGTCCGCTGACTATCCTTTGCACTTGAACGGTGATCGCATTGGGGGAACGGTTGGACTGGCAACCCACTAGCAACAGGCAGCAGCAGAAAATGCACAAGTGCCAGATGATTGAAGCATTACTCTTCATCCAATGGTAGTCCAAAGCGAACCTTTCCCCTTGCGAAATAGCGACCGAACTGTAGTTCGTAGACTTCATCTTCATCCTGGGTTTCTACTTCCAGGTCGGAGCGGGGATAACTGACGCACAATAGAGCATAGCCTTGGTCACGCAATTTTTGAGATAGTCCGATCGCTTCGGGTTGGTGGAGTTCACCTGATAACACGCGCACGGCACAGGTGGTACAAGCGCCGTTGCGGCAGGAAAAGGGGATATTGCCGCCTTGGTTTTCCACGGCTTGCAGGATATATCGGTCATCTGGCACTTTAAAGGTATGATAAGTATCAGTTTTGCGATCGTGAATCTGAATTTTATAGAAGTTGCTCATTAACTTAGTGTATAATCTAAGATTGTGTGCTGAAGTTTAATTTATTTGAATTTTCGGCATTGAGCAACCCACCTGGAGAGGTGGCCGAGTGGTTTAAGGCGCAGACCTGGAAAGTCTGTTTAGGGGTGACTTTAACGAGGGTTCAAATCCCTCCCTCTCCGTTTTTAGCGAATTAATTGCCCTCAGAGTGGAAGTCTGGGGCTACACGAAACAAAGCCTGCCGCACTAGCTCTAGTGAGGACAGGTTAGTAGTGTATGAGTGCGTGATATCTAACCTTTAGGTATTTTGTTTAAGGGCGATCGCTTTTCTATACAATCGCACCTCTTACTATCGACTCCTGCTATTTGCCTGAGTCGATTTAGCATGACGGCGCATCCGCTCAAAACTCAAGGCGGCAACTCCTAAAGTAACAAGCAGCATTCCCAAAATTTGCTCAATTTCCATCGTGCTTTGAATAATTACTAAGGCTAAAATTGCGGTTAATGCGGGTACAATTGCCCCTAGCACTGAGGCTCTAGCAGCATCAATCATTTTGATGCCAATGTTGTTCACAAGGTAGCTCACAAGCGTCGTACCACCTAATACTAAACTACCGATTAAAAGCCCAGGCAACAGATTAGGAACAACTTTAAAATGCCAAGCTTCAGGTAGTGGCGCTATCAAGCTGATGCTGGAAAAAACCAGAATAACAACAAAGTGAATCCAGCTCAAAGGGATGGGATGTAGATTTCTCCCAGAGGTTTGTGTGAGGAGGACGTATAAAGCAAAAGAAATTGCCGAACCCGTCGCCGCACTAGCACCTACTCCAGAAAACTTAGCACTTCCACCCGCAAGGGTAAGTAAGACAAATCCAATCAAAACACTGAACATCAGGAGGTTGCCAAATCGACTAGGGCGAACCCCAAATAGCAACCATGTCAGCAGCATTGTAAAAATCGGATAGATGAAGAAAATCGCGATCGCTACTCCCGGTGCAATTATCCCCAAAGCCAGATAAATCAGTACTTGAGACAAAAACAAGAAGAAACCACTGCTTAAAACATTAATAAATAACGAATAGTCTTTCGATTGCAAAAATTTCTTGATGTCTCGCCACACTGCCGGATAAAGGAATGTAATCATAACTGCCATCATCGGCACGATAACAAGCATCCGCAACCACAAAATCAGCAGCGAGTTTCCCACACTTGGAGTAACAAATCCTCCGACTTCAAATAATCCAAAAATCGAGGATTTGTTGAAAATTACAGTAATAACAACGTTCTGAAAAGATAGCAGCAGCGAGGACAATAAAACCAACAAAAACCCAATCTGATTCGATGCTGGTTTAGACTTCGGGGGCAGTTGGGGGATGGCAGTAGTGGGTTCAGGTTCCGGCGTATAGGGAACCTCAGCAATCGGGCGTGGCGGGTAGGAGACGCTGTAGCCATTGCGATTCCCTGCCCCATACCCCTTGTCGTAGTCGAATGAAGGATTTGGTTGTGGGGTGGGCGGAGTCTGTTTACTTGCCGCTGATTCTGCTTCAAGTTCCTTTTTTAATCGGCTGACAAGTGCTTCTAAAATCGCTTCCCCTTGCTGCTCTAGACTATGCATCTGACTCAACTGTTGAGACAGAGAGCTTTGATAGCTACTGATGTCTTGTTGCAGGTTTTTAAAAGTTGATCTTAATGTGGAATCTAAAGAAGCAATTAAGCGGTTAGCATTTTCGCTATAATCATTTGCTGTTGTTGTGGATTTTTGCCTTTTTCGTTGATTCGAGATTGGCGTATCATCTAGCTGATTGAGTCGAGACGTGATTAATTTTTGTAGCTGATTTGCCAATGCTGGGGCAATTTCTTTGACTAATTCTTGTTGTTGAATGATTTGTTGTTGACGTAAATCTTTTAATTTTTCAATGTCATCTATTAAGTAGGATTTTTCCCTTTGCAGGCGTTCGATATCTTGAGACAACTGGACAAGGAGATTTTGCCGCAGGTTTTGAATATCCTGAGTCATCGCTCTCAAAACATCTGCGGCTTGTGAATTATTTGCTCCAATGTTATCGGGTTGCTCGTCCAATTGCCTCATTTGCGTTAACCTATATTGCCAGAAAAGAACCGCGCTGGAATCATGTTTGTCTTTTCCAGTCCTTTGCTTTCTAGATTCTCACTTCTTCAACAGGGTACGGGAATTCGCTCTCCTGTTAAACTAAAGGCACGGACTTCGGTAATTTTGACGTTTACTAGTTTACCTTTCAATTGTTTAATATCACCTGTAAAGAAGGTAAGACGATTACCCCTGGTACGTCCCATAACTTGAGTGGGATCTTTGGGATTTTGGTCTTCTACTAATACTTCTTCAAGGCGTCCGTAGTAACGTTGTGAGGCTTGAGCGGCTGTTGTTGATACTAGATGATTGATGCGTTGTAAGCGATCGCTTTTTACTTCTTCACTAAGCTGATTGTCCCACAGAGCGGCGGGTGTACCGGGACGAGGTGAGTAAGCAGCGGTATTGAGCATATCAAAACCGATATCTTCCAACATTTTCAGCGTTTGCTCAAACTGTGCCTCCGTTTCCCCAGGAAAGCCGACAATTGCATCAGCACTAATCGAAGCATCCGGCATATACTCGCGAATCTTATCAATAATCCGGCGATATTTTTCCTGAGTGTAACCCCGCGACATTGCCTTAAGAATGTCGTTATCTCCAGATTGGAAGGGGATGTGGAAATGTTCGCACACTTTCGGCAACTCAGCACAGGCACGAATCAATCGCTCTGTAAAGTAGCGGGGATGACTTGTGGCAAAGCGGATGCGCTCAATTCCTGGCACATCATGAACATAATAAAGTAAATCTGTCAAGGTGTTTTGGTGACGCCCGGACTCGGTACTGCCAGGGAGGTCGCGTCCGTAAGCGTCGATATTTTGACCCAGCAGGGTGATTTCTTTATAACCTTGGCGTCCTAATTCCTCCATTTCGGCACGAATTACTTCAGGCGTGCGGGATTGTTCAACGCCTCGGACGTTGGGAACCACGCAATAGGTGCAGCGTTCATTACAGCCATAAATTACATTCACCCACGCCGACACGCTACTATCGCGGCGGGGTTTGGTAATGTCTTCCACAATCTGAATCGGTTCTGTGGCGACGATTTGGTTGCCGTCGAATACCTGCTCAAGCAAATCTTGCAAGCGGTTGGCGTGTTGCGGTCCCATGACTAAATCGAGTTCTGGCACGCGCCGCAGCAGTATTTCTCCTTCTTGTTGTGCCACGCATCCCGCAACAATAAGGGTGAGGTCTGGTTCTTCGTGTTTACGCTTTGCCTGCCTGCCGAGGTAGGAATAAACTTTTTGTTCAGCGCTATCTCGAATCGTGCAGGTGTTGTAAAGAATTAAGTTAGCCTTGTTGGGGTCTTCTGAGTACTCAAAGCCCATATCTTCTAAGATACCAGCCATACGCTCAGAGTCGGCTTTGTTCATCTGGCAGCCGAAGGTGGTGATGTGATAGCGACGGCGAGAATTGGTCATGGGCGGTTACAACCAGTTAGTCGAAATGATCTGGACTTTATATATAGTACCTAGGTTAAAACTGCTGATGTTTAAGTATTGAGGAAGGAAACAGGCTTTTATTATTGCATGACGTATTACGCCTAGTACACAAATTTTGA
>CADCTM010000531.1 GCA_902805485.1 uncultured Coleofasciculus sp.
TCACAACAGGCATTCAGAGATTTTCTGAAATTACCTTCTGAGGAGTCTGCACCAAAAATTGGACTTCATGACTTGCTAGAGATGGCAAAAGTAGTCGCTATAGATGGACTAGTTTCTTGTGGATGCTTTGAGAAAGAACTAATTGGGTTTCGATTACAATGCCAGATTTTAAAGGTTGAAAGCCAGGAATTAAGCTTGCTTTGGTTATGTGAATGTTTGAGTAAAAGCTATTCTCTGTAGCGCCATCATAGCCACTATCTTTAGCTTTCGTCAGCTCAAGATTAACAACAGTTTTGGCGATCGCCTTTACGGAAAAATAGCATTGCTAAATTATTAAATTGTAGTTAATCTCAACTCCAAACAAATGTTTCAAGCTACTCGCCGCCGCCTTGCACTTTGGTACACCACAGTAACCGCCGTCCTCCTTCTGCTATTTGCAACGGGCGTTTATTTATATGTCCGTAGTACCTTAATTGAGCGAGTTGATGATACCCTAAAACACGTCGTGGAAGTGGTAGAGCGATCGCTTGTTATTCAACCCGCCGAGGCGTCCCAAATTCCCTATCGAGTTAACGTTGAAGCCAGTTTTCGAGACAATGCCAACGCCGTTGAAGATGACCACATCGACTTAGAGTGGTTTAGTGCCACCGGCGAGTTGCTGTGGTCAACCTTATCTGAACCCCTCAATATCCCCCTACACCCCAATAACGGTGGTGAAACAGTTCATCCCTCAGCCGATCATCTGCTGCGGCAAGTCACAGAACGGGTGCAAGTTGGTCGTCATGTTCTAGGATATCTGCGGGTGAGTCACCCCTGGTTTGAGGTCGCAAAACCCAGCCGCCAGCTCATCATCGACCTCACTTTCGGTACAGTCACGATGGTAATCTCCACCGGTGCCATTGGTTGGTTGCTTTCTGGGTTAGCAATGAAACCCATTCGCGAGTCTTACCAACGCCTCAAACAATTCACCGCCGACGCCTCCCACGAACTGCGAAACCCGATCGCAATGATTCAAACTAACGTGCAAGTGGCACTAGCCGATCCAGATTTTGAACCGCAGTTACAACGCCAGCAACTTAAAGTAGTAGAACGCCTAACTCAGCGCTTAGGTCGTTTGGTGAATGACCTGCTCTTTTTAGCGCGTGCAGATAGTGGCATTGTGCAATCTCAATGGCAACCTGTACCCCTCGATGCTTTGCTTATTGAAGTTATCGAAGAACAACAATTAGTAGCAGCAGAAAAAGGCATTTCCCTATCCCTCCATTTTGTCGATCCACCCTTTCAAAACCCTACTGATGAAGCGTTTTCTGCCTTAGCCGAAGAAGCCTTTACACTCCTTGGAGACTGGGACCAACTGGCACGGTTATTTACCAATTTAGTCAGTAATGCCGTGCAGTATACCGACACTACAGAAAGTCGTAGTGAAGCTTCAGTCCAAGTGGAGTTGCAACAATTAGAACGTCCTAGTAGTGTTGGGGGAAGAACGATGCATTCATTACTAAAAGTGCAAGTGCGCGATACGGGGATCGGCATCTCTGAGTCAGCCTTACCCCACATTTTTGACCGCTTTTATCGTGTAGACCCCGCCCGGAAATATGCCGTTACAGCAGGTTCAGGATTAGGACTTGCGATCGCTTGTGCGATCGTCGAGAACCACCACGGACAGATCCAAGTGAGCAGTGTTCTCAACCAAGGCACAACCGTTACCGTCACTTTACCCGCCCAAAACCTAACTAAAGATATCTAGAGAATGCTTCCTGTGGCAGATGTTTTCTTTAGATGATGCCTTTTATTCTACTAAAGAAGGCTGGAACAATCAGTTGCTAGCAGCAAGGGCTTAAAATGCCGCTGCATTAACCTGTTCAATTGCGCGATGAACTGTGTCACCGATGCGACCGCCAGTTATTACTTTCTTTATCTCGAATTTAGATACTTTAGGAGACTTTTATGCCCATCGCTTTACGAGAAGATGTAATGTACATCTTGCTCAAAAAAATTAGTGAAGGTGACGAAAATACAGAAGGTAAACACTCAGTTAATTTAACCGAACAAGACTTGGTAGGTCGCCAACTTTCCAAATCTGACCTTTTAGGGCATCTTGATTATTTAAATCAAAAACAATATATAGATGCAGAGTTTAC
>CADCTM010000532.1 GCA_902805485.1 uncultured Coleofasciculus sp.
TGCGTTATCTCACTACCAGCTCCGAATTCTGACTCAACTATTACCTTCAGGCAGTTCGCGCTCTAAAATGGCAACGACATCCCTCTGCAAGTAACAAGATCAACAATGGATTTAAGCCTGTGCATGATTGTTAAAAACGAGGAGGCATCGTTGCCACAAGCTTTGAATAGTGTACAGGCGATGGCGGCTGCGATGATCGTACGGGATACGGGTTCCACTGACCGAACCGTTGAAGTGGCTAAAAAGTTTGGGGCTAAAGTTTATCATTTTGAGTGGTGCAATGATTTTTCAGCCGCTCGCAATGAAGCTTTAAAATACGTCCAAGGAAACTGGGTTCTAGTGCTAGATGCGGATGAGGTGCTGACTACGGAAATTGTCCCTCAGCTAAAAGAGGCGATAAAAAGCGATCGCTATCTTGTCATTAACCTAATCCGCTACGAAGTCGGCGCGGCGCAATGTCCTTATTCTCTGGTTTCGCGTTTATTCCGAAATCACCCGGAGGTAAGTTTTTCTCGCCCGTATCATGCAATGGTGGATGACAGCGTTGAGCAGTTATTGAAGCGGGAACCGCAATGGCAGGTGGTTTCTCTTGGGACGGTGGCGATGCTGCACTACGGCTATCAACCCGGAGCGATCGCGGCGTTAGATAAATATAACAGAGCGCGGACAGCGATGGAGGGCTTTCTTGCCACTCATCCCAACGATCCGTATGTCTGTAGCAAGTTAGGAGCGCTTTATGTTCAAATGAATCAGGTGAATGAAGGCATTGAGCTGTTGAAACGGGGATTAAATGCGACTGAGGTTGCTCCTGGGGTGTTATTTGAACTGCACTACCATTTGGGTAATGCTTACACCCGTATAGATGACCTAAATTCAGCCGCCGTGCATTATCAAGTGGCAATTGGGCAACCGATTTTACCGCAACTAAAACTTAGCGCTTACAATAATCTGGGTAATTTACTGTTGAGCGTTGGTGATTTAACAACGGCAAAAACCGCTTATGAAACTACTTTGAAGATTGACCCTGGTTTTGCGGCGGGGCATAATAACTTGGGTATGACGCTGAAGGCACTGGGAGAATTTGAGAAAGCGATCGCCTCTTACCAACAAGCAATTGCTCTCAAGCCCGATTATGCTGATGCTTATCAAAACTTGGGAGTGGCTTGGCTGAAAATAGGCAAAGTCCCAGAAAGCTTGTCGGCATTCAAAAACGCGATCGCCTTTCACGAGACGCAAAATAACCAAGGTGAAGCCCAACGCCTCCGCCAGGGGCTACAAGACATGGGCTTTCAGGTTTGATCAAGAAAGAAATGATATTAGGATAAGGCACGTAGGATGTCTATTCCGCTACCATCCGGAGTTGTTGTTAGAACCGTCCGTTACCACCTGGATAGTATCCGCCGTTACCGCCTTGGTTGTACCCACCGTTACCGCCTGGATAGTATCCGCCGTTACCACCTTGGTTGTACCCACCGTTACCGCCCGGATAGTATACGCCGCCTTGGTTGTACCTGCCGTTACCGCCTCTAGCAATGCTTTCGAGTTTAACTAAATCGGGACGTAAATCTGTCCAGTTTTGGCGAGAATTTGAGCTGACAAAGCTCATTTGCATCGTATTTTCTAGGATCGAGCGATACCGAATTACCGCATTAATATTGTCCCGGATCGGTTTATTGTCTTTGAAGCGATCGCGCAGTCGATCCACCTCGCGTTTAAAGTCATCCATCCTTTGGTTGATGTTGTCTTCCTGGCGAGAGTTATTTCTACTACCTCGATCCAAGTCACTGTCAATGCTATCTTTTAGGCGAGCTGTCTTCCGTTGGAGGTTATTGAGATAATCCTGAAATTGATCGCGAAACTGACCTCGATCAATGCGATCGTTAGGGTAAGATGGGGGGCGAAACTGTGCTTGAGCGCTCAAACAATTGCCAGCAAAGGCAAATAAGAGCGTTGTTAAAACTACTCGTTTGATCATAATCCTGATTTGTGTAGAGATTTTGTTAAGAGGTCACGTCCTGGCAAAACCAAGCTGTGACCCCTAAAAAGGTTACATCTATGTGACTCAAGCTTCTACATAAATGTTCCGTAGACTCAACGTTAATTATGTGATTTTGAGCGATCGCTTCCTAAT
>CADCTM010000533.1:0-1794 GCA_902805485.1 uncultured Coleofasciculus sp.
TGGGCTACATACTTATAGCACGATCAAGTTTCCGCTTTATGATGCCAGTGGGGTTCCTTATGCGGTTTGTGGAATTTCGACGGATATTAGCGATCGCAAAATTGCTGAAGAAGAACGAGCTAAACTGATTGCGATCCTGGAAGCAACTCCTGATATCGTTGGCACAGTCAATCTTGATGAACGGATACACTACTTAAACAGCGCTGCCCGCAGGATATTTGGCATTGGGGATAATGATGATGCTAACTACACCATTGCAGATGTTCAGCCCGACTGGTCTTATGAAATTGTCCGTAATGAGGGAATTTCGACGGCAATGCGTGAGGGGGTTTGGATGGGTGAGGCGGCGTTTTTGAGCCATGATGGACGGGAAATTCCGGTTTCAAAACTGATTGTCGCCCACAAATCACCGGATGGGTGTGTCAATATGTTTTCGATGATTGCCCGTGATATTACTCAACAAAAGCAAATTTCCGCAACGCTGTTTGAAGCGGAACGACGTTGGCGTAGCTTATTGGAGAATGTGCGCCTGGTGGTTGTCGGACTGGATAACAAGGGCAAGATTGAGTATGCTAATCCTTGTTTCCTGGAATTGGTTGGTTACACCAAAGCCCAGGTAATTGGGCAAGACTGGTTTGAGGTGTTTGTCCCGACGCACTCCAAAAAGCAGATGCAAACTAACTTTACAGAGTTACATTTGCAAGAATTTTATACCCATGACCATAACGTACTGCTTACGAAGTCGGGTGAAGAACGAGTTATCGCCTGGAACAATACGTTAATCCGAGATTTGCAGGGTAAGGCGATCGGTACATTAAGCATCGGGGAAGACATCACTGAGCGTCAAGTGATCGAACGGATGAAAGATGAATTTATCTCGGTGGTTAGTCATGAACTACGGACTCCCCTCACCTCAATTCATGGTGCTTTGAGCTTGCTATCGAGTGGTTTTGTGGATACTCAGTCTGATAAAGGGCGTCGTGTGATTGAAATTGCCGCCGAAAGTGTTGAACGTTTGGTGCGGTTGGTTAACGATATCCTTGAACTGGAACGCTTGGAATCAGGAAAAATCAGCTTGTCGAAGCAAATCTGTAATGCCGCAGAAATGATGCAACAAGCAACAGACATGATGCAGGTGATGGCGAATCGCGCTAGGGTTATCTTAAGCATTTCTCCCAAAATCATCCCACTTTATGCCGACTCTGACCGCATTATCCAGGTACTGACGAACTTATTGGGTAATGCAATTAAGTTTTCGTCTTCGGGTTCGAGAGTCTGCTTAACTGTTGAACTGGAAAATCGAGACAGGGGACAGTCAAATCAGGTAAAAAACTTATTAGCGACTCTTAATTCTCAAGTTCCCACTGTTTTATTTAAGGTTCAAGACCAAGGGCGGGGGATTCCGGAAGATAAGCTTGAAACTATCTTTGAACGGTTTCATCAGGTTGATGCCTCCGACTCCCGTAAAAAAGGAGGAACGGGTTTGGGTCTGGCAATTTGTCGCAGTATCGTACAGCAGCATGGAGGTCGGATTTGGGTAGAGAGTATTTTAGGTGAAGGTAGCAGTTTTTACTTCACACTACCGGGACAGGAATTAAACAATGACAATCATGGCAACCAAGCGCATCTTAGTAATTGATGATGAAGATGGTATCCGGGAAATCATTCAAATTTGCCTGGAGGCGGTGGCAGGATGGCAGGTGTTGACGGCTGCTTCTGGTAGCGAAGGATTAGCAAATGCCCAAAGTACTCTGCCTGACGCGATTTTGCTTGATGTGATGATGCCGGATCTGG
>CADCTM010000533.1:1804-2126 GCA_902805485.1 uncultured Coleofasciculus sp.
CAGTTGCAGGCGAATGCGGCGACGCAGCACATCCCAACTATTTTGCTGACTGCCAAGGCAAAGATTAGCGAACAACAGCAGTTTATCAATTTGGGTGTAACAGGTGTAATCACAAAGCCCTTCAAGGCGCAGGATTTGGTTAATCAAATCCGAGAGATTTTGAACTGGAGTGATTAGGGACTCAGTATAAACACGTAAAGCTTTCGGGGTGTCTTCCGGTTTAACAGGACAAGATTTAAATCTTGTCCTGTTCGTTTTTTCGTTGTTTTTTGGGAAAGGCGCTCTTTCTGTGGCTTTGGGGGGAAGCCTGCCACTGCTACTT
>CADCTM010000534.1 GCA_902805485.1 uncultured Coleofasciculus sp.
CAAGCTGCCTATTCCTTGATTCCTGAAGACCAAAAACAATCCGTCCATTTACACATTGGGAAATTGCTATT
This sequence comes from uncultured Coleofasciculus sp., assembly GCA_902805485.1. Classification (GTDB taxonomy): domain Bacteria; phylum Cyanobacteriota; class Cyanobacteriia; order Cyanobacteriales; family Coleofasciculaceae; genus CADCTM01. The sequence continues at coordinate 72 of CADCTM010000534.1, forward strand.
CGCTCGAACCTCAGCAGAGCAACTAGACGAGAGAATTTTTGCGATTGTCACTCAATTTAATCTGGGCATCGATCACATTGCATTTCAGGCTCAGCGAGACCATCTAGCCAACCTCAATCTGATGGCTGGGCGTAAAGCACGGCTCTCGGCTGCTTACCCAGTATCGGCTCAATACTGTGAGATAGGGCTGCAACTTTTAGCCACTGACAATTATGACGAATGGATTAGACAGCCCATTCTTACTTCAGAACTGCACATTGAAGCTGCGAATTCAACCTGTCTGATTGGCGCATTTGAGCGGGTAGATGCTTGCGTCGAGGCAGTTCTCCAGCATACGTCAAGCCCTCTAGAAAAAGTTAAAGCCTTAGAAATAAAAATTCAATCCTTGATTGCCCGCAATCAATTATCAGAGGCGATTCAGGTGGCACGGGCAATGCTTCAAGAGTTGGATGTTGAGTTGCCAGAACATCCCACCCAAGACATGGTAGCCCCTGCTCTCAATGCTATTCGCGATCGAGTGATGAGAGTAGATATAATGAATTCACCAAGGATGAGCGATCCACAGAAGCTGGCTGCAATGAATATTCTCAGCACCCAGGCTTCAGCAGCTTATATCGGTTCGCCAGCCCTCTATCCGTTGATTGTGCTGAAACAAATTGAATTGTCACTTCAGTTTGGAAATGCGATCCAAACACCCTATGCTTATTCAACCTATGGACTAATTCTTTGTGCATTTGGTGGGGAAATTGTAGCCGGGAATCGTGCTGCTGATATCGCGATCGCCTTGATGGAAATGTTGAAAGCATCGAGTTTTAAAGCGAAAATTATCAATTTAGTTTATCCATTTGTTCGCAGTTGGCAGGAGCCGATGCACACTCTACTGATGCCTTTGCTGGAAGGCTATCAAGGGGGTTTGGAAACGGGAGATTTGGAGTTCGCTGCTTACTGTGCCTATAACCGCTGTAAACTTGCTTATGCTGCGGGAAATGAACTTCTACAACTCCGGCAAGAGATGCAAACCTATGCAGAGGCGATCGCGCAACTCAAACAAACAACAGCTCTGAACTTTCACCAAATTGTGCAACAGGCAGTCTTAAATTGGACGGGTGAAGCCGACGCTCCCCAAAAACTCGTTGGAGAAGCTTACGATGAAACGACGCGATTGCCTCAGCATCACTCAGCGGGAGATACTTACTCGATCGGGAGCGTCTATTTTCATAAATTGGTTCTAGTTTACCATTTTGGGCAACCCCAGGAAGCTCTGGAGATCGCTCAAATTGCCGAGAAAACAATTGGTGCCATTATCGGGACTGTGTTCTATGGAGTCTTTTATTTCTATCATGCACTCACGTTACTCGCAAACACAAACACCTTGCCAATCAGTGAAGCGGTTACGAAGGATCTTGAGCAACTTACTAACTGGGCAACTCATGCACCCATGAGCTTTGCCCACAAATGCGATTTAATTCGAGCCGAACAGCAGCGAGTTTTAGGACAAAAAGCAGAGGCGCTCGACCTCTACGATCGCGCCATTTCTGGAGCCAAAGAAAATAAATTCCTCAACGAAGAAGCACTAGCTAACGAACTAGCAGCAAAATTCTACCTAGAATGGAGCAAAGAAAAACTTGCTCAAACCTACATGATTGAGGCATATTATTGTTATGTTCAATGGGGAGCAACTGCTAAGGTAACGGATTTAGAAACGCGATATCCCCAGTTATTGGCGCCAATCCAACGGGGAATAAAAACAACTAAAACTACGGCATCAGTGACGACCACGGGTTCTGGTTCTAACTTAGATATCACCACAGTAATGAAAGCTTCTCAGGCGATTTCCGGTGAAATCATGCTAGATAAGCTCATGTCTAGCTTGATGAAAATTCTGATGGAAAGTGCCGGGGCGGAAAGAGGATATCTAATTTTATCAAGTCAGGGAAAACTGTTAATTGAAGCTGAAGGGAAAATAGATGACAATCCCGTTACCGTGTTGCAGTCAATCGAGGTTGAAAATTGTCAGGAACTTTCCTGTGCAATTGTTAATTATGTGGCCCGCAC
>CADCTM010000535.1 GCA_902805485.1 uncultured Coleofasciculus sp.
GTATGCAAATCGCCAACATTCCCGTCGCAAAACTCCAAATAATCGCAATAGCCGCAATTTTATAGCCGTTACCACTCGATTGAGGTTCCATCAGTTTTTACTTTGAAATATTGCTTATTCTCGGCAATGCTGTACGATTACTATCCTTTCAACGCATATCGTAGCCAAACAAAGCTGGGTCAACTTCTCCTAACTTTAAATCATCCAAACCATACTCAGCCCAACGCCGTGCCACCATGTCCGCTACATCTGCATCAGATTCCAACGGTTCGCCCCATTCATGCTCAGTTTCCGGAGGAATTTTTGTCGTTGCATCAATTCCCATCCGCCCACCTAAACCAATCTTTTCACTGGCAAAATCCAAACTATCAAAAGGCGTATTTGGTAATATGAAAACATCCCGAACTGGGTCAACTTTGGAACTAATTGCCCAGACAACTTGGCGCGGATCGCGAATATTAATTGACTTATCTACAACAATCACAAACTTGGTGTAGGTAAATTGGGGCAACGCACTCCAAAACGCTAAAGCTGCCCTTCGTGCTTGTCCAGGATAAGCTTTATCAATGGAAATAATTGCCGCTTTATAACTCAGGGCTTCCATTGGTAGGAAGAAGTCAACAATTTCCGAGACTTGTTGGCGCAGAATTGGGGTATAAATGCGGTTAAGTGCGATCGCCATCATCGCTTCTTCCTTCGGTGGACGCCCGCTAAATGTTGTCATATAAATCGGATCTTTGCGATGCGTCATGCAATTGAAACGCACCAAAGGCGAATCTTCCACACCACCGTAATAACCCATGTGATCGCCAAAAGGTCCATCTGGCAGTACTTCCCCTGGGGTAATTGTGCCTTCCAAGACGAATTCCGAGTCAGCCGGCACTTCTAAGTCCACCGTCTTACATTTAGCTAATTGGACGCCAGAACCGCCGTACAGCCCCGCAAACAGCCATTCTGATAAATCTACAGGAATCGGTGTCGCGGCTGCCATAATGATTAGGGGGTCAACACCAAGAGCGATCGCAACTTCTAGCTTTTTCCCATTTTCTGCCGCTTTCCGCAAATGTCGCGCCCCACCCCGCACTGATAACCAATGTACTGTCATCGTGTTGCTTGATTGGAGTTGCAGCCGATAGACACCGACATTCGGCGTGCCCGTTTCACAATCTTTTGTAATCACCAGCCCCAATGTGATAATCTTGCCTGCATCACCCGGATAAGGGCGAATCAAGGGCAGTTTAGTTAAGTCCAGGGCATCTCCTTCAAGCACAACCTGCTGGCAAGCGGGGAAAAAATCTCGCCCCGGTTTCGCCTTAACCACATCAAACAAAACCTTGCCAAATTCCACAGCTTGGGAAATCTTTTTCGGTGGCTTCGGCTGTTGCAACATTCCCAGCTTTTTGCCCAGAGTTTCTAACTCCTGCGGATGTTCCATATTCATTGCCCAGCAAACCCGTTCCTCTGTCCCCATCAGGTTTATGGCGACGGGAAACGACGCCCCCTTGACGTTTTCAAACAGTAGCCCTGGTCCCCCTGCTTGCAGCATCCGGTTGGATATTTCCGCGATTTCCAAATCCGGGTCAACTAAAGCCTTAATTCTCCGTAACTGCCCTCGTTCTTCTAGCTGCTTGATGAATCCCCGTAAATCTCTTGCCATAATCAGGAGTTAAGAAATATAAAGCCTTTTCTCTTATTATGATGGGAATCTTAACAGTATGAGCGCTCCCTGGATTCAGGAGTTAGCCGCCTCAACCTAACTTTAGTGGGAACACCCATGCCAGATAACGCCAGTGTAATACCCGCCGATGATTCTGCCGTTATTCATGAAATCAGCCTCTATGTCTATCAAACTTTAATTGAGATTCAGCAACATCAACCCCAATTACTAAGGGAAAAGTACAGGAATGTTCGCTGGCGCGACGCCCGAAATCAATCAGTTCTCCTGATGAAGCTGAAGGAAGGACTCAGCAGATCTCATGATCAAGAATCACTAATACGGAGGGTACAAAGCTTCTTGCAAGGGTTATTATTACCCAGCTATTTTGAGTTGCCAGTTTTTAGAGAATTATTGGAAAGAATTAATTTATCAATTCAGCAACTAACCGATTACAGAAATTCCATAG
>CADCTM010000536.1 GCA_902805485.1 uncultured Coleofasciculus sp.
CAGGATGTGTCAAATAAAACCAGCAGAGCTACCTTCTGATCTTGCTTAACTAGCTGTTGGGCTATTTCATAGGCTACTATCCCACCAAAAGAGAAACCAGCCAGAAAATAAGGCCCCTCCGGTTGGAGAATTCGCATTTCTTTGATGTAGTGAGCTGCCAGCTCTTCAACGCTCCAAGTGTTGAGAGCTTCTTTTCTGTCCTTAGTTTGTGTTGCTAGCCAATAATCCAGCCCATAAATCGGTTGGTCTGAACCCAGATGACGTGCAATATTGCGGTAATGCTCTTGACCTTTGCCAAGAGTGTGGATACCGAAAAAAGGTGGTCGGGAACCGCTCGGTTGAATTGGCACTAAGGAAAACCAAGGAGATGACCATCCTGACTGGTGAAGAATCTTAGCCAGTTGCTCAATGGTTGGTGATTGGAAGAGGGTAGCCAAAGGGAGATTTTTCCCGAAGTTTTTCTCGATTTGTTCCAATAAGCGCACGGCTAGTAGAGAGTGTCCCCCCAACTCAAAGAAGTTGTCGTGAATACCCACCGAGTCAAGCCTGAGAAGTTCCCTCCAGATGCCAGCGAGCACTTCCTCAAAAGGGGTAAGAGGCGGCGCAAAATTTTCTTCCACTGACCTTGTCCCGTCAGGCATTGGCAGAGCGCGACGATCCACCTTATCGTTGGGCGTCAGCGGCAGCGCTTCCAGTCGCACAAATGCAGAAGGTACCATGTGGTCGGGCAGTTTCTCCTTTAGGTAGTGACGTAGTTCACTGGTGGAGAGGACTTGCTCGTGGCTCGGAACCACATAGGCGACTAGGCGGTTGTCATGAAGGTCGTACTCTCGGCCTATAACTACGGCATCCTGGACAGCCCGGTGTTGCCTCAGCACTGCCTCAATCTCGCCCAGCTCGATGCGAAAGCCACGAATTTTAACTTGGTGATCGATGCGGCCTAAAAATTCGATATTGCCATCAGGTAGGTAGCGGGCTAAGTCGCCAGTTTTATAAAGACGAGAACCCGAGTCGTTACTAAAGGGATTGAGGATAAAACGATCGGCAGTTAGTTCGGGCCGGTTGAGGTAGCCCCGTGTTACACCAACACCGCCAATGTATAACTCTCCGGGAACACCGATCGGGACAAGCTGTTTTTGGGCATCTAGAATATAGACCTGGGTGTTGGGAAGGGGCCGACCGATGGGCGGTGCCTCTTTACTATCGGTACATTCGACGATGGTGGTACAGACACTGCATTCCGTCGGCCCATAACCGTTAAAGAACCGACGACCTGCTGACCATTTAGCTACGAGCTCGCGGGAGCAGGCTTCTCCGGCGGCTATTACTGTCCGCAACGCTGGTAGTTCATTTGCGGGCAGTACCGCTAGCACTGATGGTAGTAGCGCAACAGTCGTGACCTCAAAGTCACGTAATAGCTGAATTAAATTTGATCCAGGTAGCAGAGAGTCCCGGGTTCCCATTACCATGGTCGCTCCCGACAGCAAAGCCATGACAAGCTCTGTGACTGAACCATCAAAGCTCAAAGAGCAAAACTGGAGGACACGACTGTTCGGTTGCACATCGCATATCTGGATCAGTGCTGTCGCCAGGTTGCTTACCCCAGAGTGGGCAACTAGAACACCCTTGGGCTTCCCTGTAGACCCCGAAGTGTAAATCACATAGGCCAGGTTCTCAGGGGTGAAGCTGCATTCAGGGTTCTCCTTACTCTGTCGCTCAATGATTTCCCAGTCTGTGTCTAGGCAAACGATAGGTCCTTGATGTTTGGGAAGAGATTCGACCAACCGCGCCTGAGTCAGCAGCACTCGTACTTGGGCATCTTCTAGCATGAAAGCCAAACGTTCTGGGGGATAAGCTGGGTCTAGCGGTACATAAGCCCCACCAGCTTTGAGAATGCCCAACAGGCCTACTACCATTTCTAGCGATCGCTCTACACAAATACCCACCAATACCTCTGGTCCCACGCCCAAATTCCCAAGGTGGTGCGCTAGCTGATTAGCTCGTTGATTCAGCTCTTTATAGGTAAGTTGCTCATCTTCAAAGACTACAGCCACCGCATCAGGTGTCTGCTCCACAAACGCCTCAAATAACTGATGGATACACTTATCCT
>CADCTM010000537.1 GCA_902805485.1 uncultured Coleofasciculus sp.
TTCTGGCAAAATCTCTTTAATACTAAATCTAAACTGTTGTTTGATTATTATCGATGGAAAAGCTCCCGCTCAAACTACTCGCTTGCACCCCAATTAAAAGTGCCAGGTCTTCGCCAGTGCTGGTAATTTCAACTAAAGTATTGTTTCCTTCTTGAACATAGTTAAGACCTAAAAAATATAACGAACTATCTGTTATGGCAATTGCCGCATTCCCTGTCTGAAAATTGTTAATTGTATCGACATCTTTGCCACTTTCCAAAACAATTCTGTCGCTACCACCACCTAGCCAAATTGTATCGTTGCCAGGACTAGGATAGATAACGTTATTGCCAGCACCAGAGTAGATAATGTCATTGCCAGCACCTCCAGAAATTCTATTGTTGCCTTCAGCAGCGAAAATGCGATCGCTTCCATTGCCACCATCGATATAATCAACTCCTGAACCGCCGTAAATCACATCGTCCCCATCCCCCCCACCAAGAGTATTGACGCCTTCACCGCCAAAGAGAGTGTCATCACTGCGACCGCCAAAAATGCGATCGCTCGCCTCCGTGCCGTAAAGAGTATCGTTGCAGTCAGTGCCAACAATCGGGACTTGACCAAACACGACAACCCCATAACCAGAACTGCCGCCAGCGTTAGGTGAGCCAAGAATCACGTCATCGAGACCGTCACCGTTAACATCCCCGCACCACTAACCGAGTAGCCTAAGCTGCTGTCAGGACCCACCCTACAGGGTTGGTGAAAAAAGAGTTGATGGGGAAACCATTAATACCGTCAAGGGTTTAGACATCAAGCGTTGCTGGCAAACCTTCACGATTGTGGTGATGAGGAGGAGTTAACTGTTGCGGGGAAGCCTTCGCGACTGCCGAATACCACATAGCTATCGTATCTAAATGAGTTTATGGGAAATGCGCCAACAATCACATCAGCAATTCCATAGCCGTTGACATCGCCAGCACACAGACCGACCTGCAAAGCTAAACGGTTCCTGTGCAGAGATGCGAAAGCCGTTAGTGCCATTGATGTCTGATATATTAAAAGCCGCTAAATTAACCATGATTTTGTAATCCGCGATTTAGTACTGAAAAGGATTCCTTCTCTGTCTCGTGATTCCTCTTTTCAAAGTAATACTTAGGCTTTTTTTAAAGACAGAGAATGAGTTTTAAGAATGGGAAAAGCTAGGGATATGGCATTTTATCAACCACAACCCAAGCTTTAAGAAAGACAATATTCCGCTCTTCCTTTCTCGAATTTACCTAGGCGTAAAATAGATAGAAGTTTTAGGATTTTTGCTTTCTTTAATTATCCCAAATTTTGGCATATTTCATCAACAAGACTTAACGTAGTAAAGCTACATATTTCTTAGGGTTTAGGCAAATGTCGAAAAACCCAAGTCTGGTGGGATATCCTGAAGGCGTCCCACACCAATTGCTTGAACGGCTTCTTTTAAAGAAATATTACCCGTGTATAGAGCGCGACCAACAATAACACCGCTCACCCCCAATGGTTCGAGAGCAAGTAAACTTAATAAATCGGTCATTGAACTAATACCGCCAGAGGCAATAATTGGAATGGAAATCTTAGCGGCAAGTTCTCTTAAAGCATCAAGATTTGGTCCAATTAGCGTGCCGTCCCGGAGAATGTCAGTATAGATGATTGCGGCGACGCCGAGTTCACTCATTTGCTGGGCTAAGTCTGTGGCGGTGATTTCTGACGTTTCTATCCAGCCGTGGGTAGCCACCCATCCCTTACGTGCGTCAATACCGACAATAATCTTGCCAGGAAATTCGGCACATAATGATTCTACGATAGTCGGTTCCTCGACGGCAGCGGTGCCTAGGATGACTTGATGGACGCCAGCATCTAACATTTGAGTAACACCGATGCGATCGCGTAATCCCCCACCAACTTGTACGGGGACGGATATTGCCGCTACAATCGCTTCAATCGCCTTTGTGTTCACTGGTTGCCCGACTTTCGCGCCATCCAAGTCTACAACGTGTATCCGTGTTGCTCCTTGGTCAGCCCATTGTTTTGCGACCTCAACCGGGTTATCGTTAAACACTTGCGATCGCGCATAATCTCCCTGATACAACCGCAC
>CADCTM010000538.1:0-7407 GCA_902805485.1 uncultured Coleofasciculus sp.
GACCATGTGCGATCGCCAGTCTACAACCCGGTATCATCTCCCGAATTTGAATCCCAACTTCTTCAATTCCATCGACTCGTGGCACAACATAGAATACCTGACCACCTCGATCTAGTTCCGTGCGAATGGCAGTCCTCACCGCTTCGGGATCATAAGGGGAAAGATGAGTTTTAATTGCCCGACGTGAAGGCGGCGGTGTCGTAATCAAACTCATTTCTCGCACCCCCGATAAAGACATATACAAGGTGCGGGGAATTGGCGTCGCGGTTAGGGTAAGAACATCAACCTGAGTTTTAAGTATCTTAATTTTCTCCTTCTGGTTAACCCCAAACCGTTGTTCTTCATCCACCACCAACAGCCCTAAATCTCGGAATGTCACGCCCTTACCCAGTAGCTGATGCGTCCCCACGACAACATCCAGTTCCCCTGTATTGAGGCGGCGTTGAATATCCTTGCGTTCCTCAGCACTGCGGAAGCGGTTAAGCAAACCCACATTAACCGGGTAAGGGGCAAAGCGTTCTTTTAGGGTATGGTAATGCTGCTGAGTCAGAATTGTCGTCGGCGCGAGCAGTGCCACTTGCTTTCCGGCAGTAACGGCTTTGAAAATTGCCCGAATTGCCACCTCTGTTTTACCAAAACCAACGTCTCCACAAACCAAGCGATCCATCGGGCGATCGCTCATCATATCCCGTTTCACATCTTGCACTGCCTTCAACTGATCTGGTGTCGGTTGGTAAGGGAAAGAATCTTCTAATTCTTCCTGCCAAGGATAATCTTCCGGGTAGGCAAAACCCTTCTGTTGCGTGCGCTGGGCATAGAGTTGCAACAAATCAACTGCGAGTTTCTTAATTCCCTTGCGGACGCGACTCTTGGTCTTTTCCCAAGCTTTGCCAGACATTTTATTGAGTTCTGGCGGGCGATCTCCGGTAGCCCGAAACCGGGATAATACCCCTAATTGGTCAGCCGCAACTCTGAGCAAGCCATCAGCGTACTGTACTACTAAATACTCGCGGGTTTCGTGGTTAATGGTCAGGCTTTCTAGTTTGAGAAACTTACCCACGCCGTTGTTGCGGTGGACGACATAATCCCCGGCACGGAGTTTATTGGGGTCAACTTGTTTTGAGGCAGCGCGGCGGCGTTTGCGGACGTAACTGGCACTAGCGAGGGTATGCTGTCCAAAGAATTCGCGATCAGTGACGACAACGATCCGAAAAGTCGGCAGGATGAAGCCTTCGAGTTCCGCTAATCCAGAATATTTCACCGCAACTGGGGTGTGCTGGATCAGTAGCTTGTCAATTGCTGGATAGTCGTGGGGGTTGGGGACAAATTGGGCGGGACAGTCGTGTTCTTGTAATAGGGAGACGGAACGACTAGGTTGGGCAGAAATGAGCCAAGTTGAGTAATTGCGTAGGCGTAGTGCGCCGGAGGCATCGCGTTCACCTCGGAGTACTTCTGCAAGTTTGGCAAACTGATGAGGTGTTACAGGTACGGGACGGCTAGCGAGATTTAGTCCGCTTGATTCTTCTGCTAATTCTGATAGGTGCAGTTGTTTAAGGTTTTCTGCTGTTGCTAAGGACTCGTCAAAGCTACGGTGAATTTTGGGCAGTGAGGGGGTAATGCCAGATAGTTGTTCTTGGGCGTGGACAAAAGCGCGATCGCTATGTGCCTGACATTGCTGGGGTTCATCAATGGCGATTAAGGTATTTTCTGGCAGATAATCCAATAATGAGGCGGGCTGGTCAAATGCGATTCCCAAAAATCGCCGGCTACCTTCCAAAAATTGACCAGCATCAAATTGCTCTTGTTCTTCATCTGAGAGAAACGCTTTAACTTGTTCGGCTTTTTTTCCGGTTAAAGCGGCAGTAATAATTGGACTAAAATCTGTAGGCGTTAATACCAAACGCTCAATTTTATCCAAAGAACGCTGGGTTGCTGGGTCAAATTCTCGTAACCGTTCGAGTTCATCGCCAAACCATTCCAGTCGTACTGGCAATTCTGAAGCTACCGGAAAAATATCAACAATATCACCGCGCCGACTCCACTGACCTTCGGTTTCCACCAAGGGAACGCGCTCATAACCTAATTGCGCTAACTTCTGATCGACGGATTTAGAGTCCCAAGTCATGCCCCGGTTCAGGCTGAGGCAATAGGGTTTAAACGCTTCAACCGGGGGTAGGTGGGGTTGTAGGGAGGCATGAGTGGCAATGATGGCGATTGATGGGTGCTGAGTGCTGTTATCGCTGCGGGGCGTTGTGGGGCGATCTTTTTGGGCACTGAGTACGGGGGTTTTGGCACTCATTAAATCTGCCAACACCTGCATCTGCCCCCAAGTCATTTCTGATTCTGGGTCAAATGGCTCATATGGTGAGGCTTCAGATGTCGGGTAAAAATGGACAGTTGTCCAACCCATTGCTTCTAGTTGTACTGCCCAACGGCTGGCTTCTTCCAGGGTGCTAGACACGACAAACAAGTTTCGTTCGGCGGTTTTGGCTAGTGCGGATGCGACCAATCCCTTGGGTAGGCGGGGGATGCCATTGAGTGCAAGAGACGGCTGTCGCTCAAGTTTGGACAGAAGTTCGGTTGTGAGCGGCGATCGCGCTAAAGTGCGAATAATGGAAGAGAAAGCCATGAATTCAGGAAAATGCTTAACTCGTTCTGAAATGAAAACTGGAGGATATCTGCTATGTCCCTTATTTTAGAAGCCTTGCCAGAAAATGAGGGAGTTAATTAATCTTGTGGGAGTGTTTTGTCCTTTTGTACGGGGTACTCTTGGCACTTAACTTTAATACTGGAATACTCACCTTTGAATACAAGATACTAAAATCGCTTTAGTGCAGTACGCCGAAACTAGCGGCAAAAGAATTTTATTTTTACCTGTGGAAATTTTCCTTGTTCTCCTACTGATCTTTATCAACGCCATTTTTGTCATGTCAGAGATGGCAATTGTCTCAGTCCGGAAGGTGCGGCTGCAACAAATGGCAAACCAGGGGGATGTTCAGGCTCGTATTGCTTTGGCACTTGCTAATGCCCCAAATCAGTTTTTGGCAACTGTCCAGGTGGGGATAACACTTCTGGCTATCCTATCGGGTGCCTTCGGTGAATCCGTCTTCTCCAAACAATTGTTGCAGTTGTTGAGCTTGAACCCCTGGCTAGCCCCCTATCGAGAAGTGATCGCGACAACAACTGCGATTTTGATCATTACCTATCTAACACTGGTGATAGGCGAACTCGTGCCCAAGCGGCTGGCGTTAAACAACCCTGAACGAATTGCTACAGCCGTCGCTAGTCCAATGCGGCTCTTGTCTAAAATTGCTTCTCCTGCTGTTCATCTATTAAACGCGTCTACGGATACAGTTCTCAGGCTTTTAGGCACTAGACCGTCTACCGATCCCCAAGTGACGGAGGAAGAAATTAAGGTCTTGATCGAGCAAGGTACGGAGGCGGGAACGTTTGAGGAAGCGGAACAAGATATGCTCAATCGGGTGTTCCGGTTAAGCGATCGCCGTGTCAGTGGGTTGATGACGCCGCGCCCGGATATTATTTGGCTTGACCTGGACGACTCAGCCGAAACAAATCGCCAAATTATGGTTGATAACGCTCATGGTCAGTTTCCTGTGTGCCAAGGAGAGCTTGATAATGTCCTAGGCATTGTACAAGTTAATGATTTGTTATCGCGTTGTCTTACTAATCAACCGCTTGATTTGACAGCCGCCCTGCGACGACCTTTGTATGTGCCTGAAAGTACACCTGGGCTGAAAATTTTGGAGTTGTTTAAGCAGTCTGGCACTCATATTGCAATTGTTGTTGATGAATATGGTGTGATTCAGGGATTGGTGACGCTCAACGATATTTTGGAAGAAATTGTGGGCGATATTCCCTCTTTGGATGCACTGGATGAACCGCAAGCTGTGCAGCGTGAGGATGGTTCTTGGTTAGTTGATGGAATGTTGTCTGTAGAGGAGTTTTTTGAACTTTTTGAAATGCAGGAATTGCCGAGAGAACAACGGGGTAATTATCACACAATGGGTGGTTTTGTTGTGACTCAGTTGGGACGTATTCCTAATGCTGCCGATCATTTTGAGTGGCAAGGGATGCGTTTTGAAGTGATGGATATGGATGGAAATCGCGTTGATAAACTGTTGGTTATCCCAGTTCCTCCTAAGGAGCGTGAGATGACAAAACAATACTAGGTCATCATTACTATTCTTTTTTTGGTAAAATAAGCTCAACAAAGGACATGACAATGAACTCTTGACAGCAACAAAAGAGCTACCCTAACAAAATTGTCATGGCTTTAATTTTACCCCTCCTTTTGTTATTGGGTGTTAGTCTTAGCTCTGTCAATCCCGCAACGGCTAATTCCAATAATTTACCTGATTCTGTTGCCAAACCTGTGTTACAGGATGCCTCAAAGCGATCGCAATTGCCAATTGCACAGTTACATATTGTTGCCTCTGTACAGCGAGATTGGTCAGATGGGTGTTTGGGACTTGCTCAACCGGGGACTATTTGCACTCAGCAAGTGGTTTCTGGTTGGCAAGTGAAGGTTGTTAGTGAGAAAGAAACGTTTATTTATCGCACAAATGAATCCGGTGCTGTTGTGAAGTTGGGAAGCTTCTAGCACCCCGACTTCTTTAAGAAGTTGAGGAGCTACCGGACAGATTTGCAATAAAAAACCCTCAGAGCTAACAAAAGCGCTAAGGGTTGTCATCAGGGTGCATCTACTTATTCCTATATTCGTAGCCACCCATACTCTGTCCGGAGTAATTGCTGGGGGTTTGGCTAGTGAGAGCGTTGCATTGCTGCTATGAGCGTGATTGCTCCTATTTAGGCTAGAATCACTTATCATCCTTCACCTCAAGTCACGTTGTAGAGACGTTCCGGCGGAAAGTCTCTACGAATAATATAGAATCAAATATTTCCAATATCAGCCGCAAATTCCCCCAAATTATCTTGACGCCATTTAGCATCGGCTTTCCGATTAGTTTGCACCTCCAAAACGCGGATACCTTGAGGAGGAAGTGGGTTTAATAATTCTTTTAATTGTTGCCAAGATTCAATTAGCTGATGTTCCACTCCATAAGTGACACACAAATGCGCGAAATTAATATCTTGAGGCGTGGCAAAGAATTCTTCAAATGGTGGCTCAAACTTAGAAATCGGTAACATCTCAAAAATCCCTCCCCCATTATTGTTGATTAAAATAATTGTTAAATGACCAACAAATTTGTTTCTTAGTAAAAATCCATTTGTGTCGTGCAACAAGGCTAAATCACCCGTCAGCATCACACTACTTTGATTTTTGTGTGCAATACCAAAAGCGGTTGATAATGTTCCGTCAATGCCGTTAGCACCACGATTAAAGAATGGTTTAATTCCTAGATTATTGGGTTTCCAGAAGAACTCAACGTCCCGCACTGGCATACTATTGGCAACAAATAATGGTGTATTTGGTGGCAAGATTTGAGACAGTAACCAGGCAGTTTTGCTTTCTAATATGTGGCTGATGGTGGTCATTTTCTGGTCAACGGTTGACCTAACCTTGGCTTCAGCTTTGTACCAGTAGTCAAGGTAGGGAGAATGCACTCCCCCTATGGCGTGTTTCAAAACTTCGCCGTCCGATTTAGATCTCCCCCAGCCCCGCGAGGATTCTGCCAAAGTCCCCATCTTTAAGGGGGATTCAGGGGGATCTCCGGGTTCTGAAACACGCCCTAAGCCAGGATTGTTAAGGGGCGGGACATGAGATGCTAGATGTTCTATGGTCGTCCGCAGGTGGATGGTTTGACCGTGGAGGGGGTCAAGGTTGTGGTGGCTGGGGTCGATTATCCAGCGTTGTGGTTGGGTGTCGTCGAGCCAGGTACGCAGTTCTTTGCTAATCGGTAATTCCCCGATATGAATTACCATTTTTGGTGTTAGGTCTTGCGCTAGTTCTCGGTTACGCAGGATGAGGTCGTAGGTGGAAATGAGGTAGGGGTTGAGGTTGGCGTAATTTCGGACGGGTGAGAGTCCTTCAGATAGTACGGGCCAGTTTAGGGTTTTGGATAATTTTGCGATCGCTTCACAATACTCTCGTGGCTCTTGGGGTTGCGCTGAACCTGCAATAATTAAGCCTTGTTGACAGGTTTGCCACTCTTGGAAAACACTTAAAAAGTGAGGAGAAGGTTCAAAGGAATGGGAAGGACCACGATAATTAACTATAGCGAAAAAACGCTCTGAGTGCAACAAAGATTTTAAGCCATCAGTATCACATTGCGGCAACGGTGCTAGGGGGTCGCGCAAGGGGATATTGAGATGAACAAAACCTGGAGTGGGAAAAAGCGTCCGCTCCCAAGCATGAATCACGGTTTGCCGCAGGTAATTCAGCATCGCGATTTCCAGCGACGGCACGGCTAACTCGGTTTGCCAGTTGGGGTAGTTGCCGTATAGCTTTAGCTGGTCGATGGTTTGCCCGGAATGACAATCTCGCAGCTCTGGGGGGCGATCGGCGGTTAAGACGAGTAGCGGGACTCGGCTTTCCCTGGCTTCAATTACTGCCGGGTAGAAATTCGCGCCTGCCGTGCCAGAGGTGCAAACGAGAACTACAGGGCGTCCTTTTGTCCTAGCAATTCCGAGGGCAAAGAAGGCCGCTGAACGTTCATCAAGAACGGGGATAGCCTCAATTTGGCTGTGTTGAGCAAAAGCAATAGTTAGAGGGGTTGAGCGCGATCCTGGACAGATAACAGCCGTGGTTAATCCTAAACGCTGCAAGGTTTCCACCAAGATGGAAGACCAGACAGTATTGGTATTGCGAAAATCAATTTGCATTGGTCATTTTTCAAAAGTCGTTAGCGTAGCAAAAATACACAAGGCAGCAATTTTATGATTCTTGAAGCAGTTATGCTCAACATTAAAAGGGGTTTTGAGCAAGAGTTTGAGGCAGCGATGCTTGAAGCTTCTTGTATCATTTCCTCAATGAACGGATACTTATCTCATGAACTCCATCGCTGTCTTGAAGTTGAAGGAAAATACTTATTGCTTGTGAGATGGCAAAATTTAGAAGCGCATACTATTGGTTTTCGAGAGTCGCCTGACTATCAGGAATGGAAAAGATTACTTCATCATTTTTATGATCCTTTTCCAGTCGTTGAACATTTTGAATCTGTAGAACTTAGACCTCGCTGAATTATCAAAATAAAGCTTTTAAAAGTGCCTGAAGCTTAAGTTGAATTTCGTCGAATTCCCTATTAGGGTCTGATCCAGCAACGATACCCGCACCCGCGTATAGTCTAGCATGGTAAGCATTGGTATCGGGGAAGAAGCCATTTTTGTAAGGATAGATAGAGGGTTTTTCTGTATCAATTAAAGCGGAACGAATACCAACAATAAATTCACAGTTTCCTTGATGATCAATCCAGCCTAAAGGGGCGG
>CADCTM010000538.1:7417-7889 GCA_902805485.1 uncultured Coleofasciculus sp.
TCAAATGTTTCATAATTGCAAATATGCTCTTGTACAATCTTTGTTGGAACCCCGGCAACGGCTGGAGTAGGATGCAGTTTTGCAACGATTTCTAGGGGATGAAAATTTTTAGATAATTGGGCGTGAATCGGTGTCCATAAATGTTGAATATTAGGAAGTTTTAGGAGTTGGGGCATGGGTAGCATTTGGGGGATTAAACCAAAATCTGAGAGGCATTCTGTGATGAAGCTAAGTACAAATTGATGTTCGCGCCTTTCTTTTTCACTACTCATTAATTGGTATGCCAAATAAGCATCTTCATTTTTTGTATTACCCCGTGGTGCAGAACCGGCTAGAGCATCAGTTTCTAGCTGCTGATTGCGAATACTAATCAGTCGTTCGGGACTAGCACCGATGAAGCTTTTTCCTTTACCATTACTGCTAGAAAAGACGTTACAACCTGGATAACGCTTTCGCAATTTATCTAGGGAAT
>CADCTM010000538.1:7899-9949 GCA_902805485.1 uncultured Coleofasciculus sp.
GGTTGAATGGGGAAGAGGATATCAGATCAATTGTGCTAGCAAGGACAATCTTTCTAAATTGACTAGCTTGAATTGAAGAGATTGCCGACGCAACGGAGCGTTTGAATTGTTTAGCATTGTTGGAATTTTGGGTTAGCCGATTTGCATAGTTTTCAGGAATATTTGGAAGTCGCTGCCATTGCCAGTTAATGAGGTTTAGCTGACCCAGGAATTTTTCTAATATAAATTCTAAATTGCTGTAAGGTTTAATTTGAAGATTGGCAACGAAGACGCTGATATTTTCAAAACGGGAAACTTGCCACCGGGGTAAAAAAATGAGCGCCCCTGGGAAGGGAGAGTCATTTATTATAGTTTTATCAAAAAAGGTGAAACTACAGAAAAAATGCATCCCCGAAAATGGCAGCTTTAAATTTCCTTTAATTATGCTGTTACTTAGGCAATTTTTGATAAAGTCTTGGGCTTGAGTAAAACGAGTTGCTCCTTCTAATTTGATAAATTCTGTGGCATCAATCGCCGCAATGGCTTCATTTTTATTGTGCTTTTCAAGGTAAAATTGCAACTGATTAGGTTTTGCGAGGGCTTGTAAGATAGCCAAGGGATCGAGGGGCGGAATCTCCTGAGAAATACTAAGAATTTGAGGAGAATTTTTTTCAATTGCTCGCTGTTTACAAACCTTGAGAAATTGATACAGCTCTTTTTGATTTTGAAAACAGTTAGCGCGATATGGGGTGACTGTCATAGAGGTAATAGATAAGTAAATTTTTTTGAAGTTCTCTTCTAAAGTTCGATTGACAATGGTGGGATGTCTAAAGGGACATTTATGTTCCCTACCTAACCCTTCGGGAGTGTCGATTGACACTTTTGCTCACTTAACCTACCCTCAGTCCTATGGCTAACTGGGTGGCTAAAGATCCTACCAATAGCACAGATGAGCCGTTTAGTAGTGCCGACTTACTCATGGTATCGAAGAAACTTATCACCGCAGAGTGCGTCTGCTGGCGTTGTCAGCGGCGAGAGGTGGGTGTGATGAACTTTGATTCCAACTGGAGTACCGCAAATAGTTGGGCCGGGTTTTGTTGCTGGATTATTAAAATTTTCCAAGTCAATACCCTCGTGAAACGGCTTCCCTTCGGGAGCATCGCACTCATCCCGACAGCTTCTGTGTTTGAGTACATTCTCAAAAAGAAAGAGCAATTTCAGAACCTCTGGACTTTTAGTAATTTAATCAATTCTGCCGGATGACTACAAGTTTTGTTGGACAGTCAAACAGTAAATTATGGCTAGCTGCAATTAAGCCACCGATGTACAGCGTTGCTATTATCCCAATTTGGGTAGGAACTGCTGTCGCTTTTGCCGAAACCAGAATAATTAATACCGCAATATTCTCGACATTTTTATTGTCAGCAATTTGGATTGTAGCTTGGCTAAATCTCAGCAATGATGTTTTTGATGCTGAGACTGGGATTGAAACCCATAAACACCATTCCGTGGTCAACCTGACGGGAAATAAGCCGCTGGTTTTCTGGAACAGGCATTGATGAAAATAAAGCACATTCTCTAGTGAATTTAACAGGAAATAAAGCGTTAATTTTCTGGTTGAGCAATTTATTTCTAGCAGCAGGTATCCTAGGAATAATAGCGATCGCTTGGTGGCAGCGCGACTTGACTGTAATTGCTCTCGTCCTCTTGTGCTGTGCCCTGGGATATAGCTACCAGGGTCCGCCATTCCGCTTAGGATACCAGGGATTAGGCGAGATTATTTGCTTTGTAACCTTTGGTCCAATGGCAGTAGCCGCTGCTTACTACTCACAAGCACAAACTTGGTCGCTAAACTGTCTAGCCGCGTCTACA
Source organism: uncultured Coleofasciculus sp. (assembly GCA_902805485.1). GTDB lineage: Bacteria > Cyanobacteriota > Cyanobacteriia > Cyanobacteriales > Coleofasciculaceae > CADCTM01. The sequence goes on from CADCTM010000538.1 coordinate 9,751, forward strand.
ATTGTCGGAATTGTTACTAGTGTAATCTTGTTTTGTTCCCATTTTCACCAGGTCAAAGATGACGTCGCTGCCGGAAAGCGATCGCCTATTGTTCGCCTCGGAACAAAACGCGGGGCACAACTCTTACCCTGGCTTTGTGGCAGCATCTACGCCCTCACAAGTTTGTTTGTCTTCTTAGGAAACTTCCCAATTTGGACGC
>CADCTM010000539.1 GCA_902805485.1 uncultured Coleofasciculus sp.
TTGTGGAAGCGGTGCGTTCTGTTTCCTTAACTTTAGCTGTGGGTGAAGTCTTGGCGTTTTTGGGTCCAAATGGCGCTGGTAAAACCACTACGATTAAAATGATTGCGGGGCTAATTCGACCGGATGTGGGTCGAGTTCACATTGCTGGCGTTGACCCCCACCGCAATCCCGAAGCTCTGCGCCTCGTGGGTGCTGTTCTTGAAGGTAATCGCAATCTCTACTGGCGGCTGACTCCAGAGGAAAATCTGGACTATTTTGGTGTGTTAAAGGGATTAACTCGTCGAGATGTGCGTCGCCGCAGTCGGGAGCTTTTGGAGCGATTTGAATTAACTTCAAAACGTCGTACTAGTGTGCAAAAACTGTCGCGGGGGATGCAGCAAAAGCTGGCAATTGCGGTGGCATTAATCCACCAACCCAAATTACTGCTTTTAGATGAGCCAACCCTGGGGCTGGATGTGGAAGCGACTCAGTATGTTAAAGCGTTGGTGCGAGTCATTGCCTCCGAAGGTTGTGCGATTTTGCTTACGACTCATCAACTGGATATTGCGGAAGAATTAAGCGATCGCGTTGCAATCATCCAAAAGGGGGAAATTATTGCCGCAGCAACGACTCGCGATCTGATCCAGCAATTTTCTGGAACAACCTACATCATTGAAGTAGAAGGCGAACTTGATCAATTACGAGTCCAAGCACTGCAAGCCGTTGGTGTCCAAGTTCAAGCTGGCAAAGTCGTTTATATGGGTAATCCTCAAGGGCTTTACTCGGTAATTGAGATCCTAAAACCTTTACCTTTAATTCAGGTGAAAAAAGACTCGCCTGATCTGACAGAAATCTTTCTAAAATTAGTACGAGAAAAAAGCGATGCTTGAACTGTTCCTGGCTGAGTTCCGACGTAACTGGATTCAGTTTATTCGCTACCCTTTTGAGGCAATTGGCGGCATTGTTATTACAACAACTATTTTTTATGGACTGTTTTTGAGTACTCGTTATGTTGCGGGTCCATCCTTGCAATTAGGCGATCGCTTTGATGCCATCGTAGTTGGTTATGTGCTTTGGAGTTTGGTATTGTTTACGATGGTAGATATTAGTAGCGGGTTGCAATACGAAGCTCAAACAGGCACTTTAGAGCAACTGTTTCTCTCGCCTTTTGGTGCTACTTTAGTTTTGGTGATGCGGGCATTTGCCAGCTTGGTCTTACGCTTGGCTCTCATCCTCAGCATTCTGCTGATTATCATGGCTCTAACGGGCAGCAATATCAAATTTCCTCCAACTCTGCTTTTCCCACTGTTGACGGTCTTGCTAGGGGCTTATGGTTTAGCTTTTATCCTTGGATCTGTTGCACTTTTACTTAAGCAAGTCCAGCAGTTGTTGGGAATTTTTCAATTTGCCTTATTATTTTTAATGGCAACTCCAACTGAAACTTGGACGGGTTCATTACAAGTAGTCCGATGGTTGTTGCCGATGACTGGTGGGGCGGGTTTGTTGCGGGATGTGATGGCGCGGGGTGAGGCGTTGAATTGGACTGGATTTGGTTTGGCGTTGCTGAATGGCGTTGTATATTTCAGCCTGGGGTTGCTGATTTTTGGCTTTACTGAACGGGAAGCGAAACGTCGGGGGATACTGGGGGGGTATTAGAGTTTTGGCATGAATCGGCGACAACTGAAGTTGCGCCGACATGAACTCTTATCTGTCTGGGCGAAATAATAGCGTCCGTGAAGTGAAGAGATTGCTCTTTGTTTCCCTTAGAATTGAGCAAAAGCTTGATATATGCGCTGATGAATTGCGCGAACCTGTAGGTGTTTTTGAGAGTAGGTTGAATTTTTGGGCTGTATTCCTTGTCTGGTAGGGGATGCAGCCTTTCTGATAGAATCAGAGGTTCGCGCAAAGTCTATAATGCTTACGGCGACTGGTTTTGAGCATATTTTAAAATTTGCCTCTTGCCGCATTGATGGCTGTAATGCAATAATTAGTGAGGTTCACGCAAACGTACCTTGAAAAGTAAATACAGTAAGGCTTCTGGAGCGGTGCCTTTCAGTTATGAAAAATCCCTTTCAGGGATTGAAACTGCATTTTTTGCAGACCCTTCTTTCTATTTGGG
>CADCTM010000540.1 GCA_902805485.1 uncultured Coleofasciculus sp.
CAACCGATGGTCGAACGGTTGAGTAAGCGAACCGCAAGGAATGCAGAACACCTAGCGGGTAAAGGATGCCGGAGCAAGCGAATGCCTCTGGTAATGCAGAGGATAGGGGTTCAAACTTTGCCCTAGACCGAAAGGTCGCAGACTTCCGGCAGGTCTTCAACGGTAACACAACGTAAAGGGACTGAATTATCTGTGAAAGATAGAGTCCAAGCGGACATCGGAGCAGCAAACTCGCTTCAAGTGTGGACAAGTATCCAATGGAAACTAGTCAAGAAGCGGGTCAAGAACCTGAGACAGCGAATTTATCGTGCGACCCAGAATCAACAGTGGAATCGGGTGAGAAGCCTGATGAAGCTGATGTTACGAAGCTACTCCAACTTACTGCTGTCTGTGCGACAAGTGACTCAAGAAAACCGGGGGAAATCGACTCCTGGGATTGATGGGCAAGTTGCCCTAACCACAGTACAACGGGTCAACTTAATTCGGCAAATGCAAGAGTATAGCTTATGGAAAGTGCGTCCAACTAAACGGATTTACATTCCCAAAGCGAATGCAAAACTTAGACCATTAGGCATTCCTTGCATCAAGGATAGAATCGCACAGGCGATGGTGAAAAACGCACTTGAACCCAGTTGGGAAGCAAGGTTTGAAGCACACTCCTATGGGTTTCGCCCCGGTCGCAGTGTTCAGGATGCCATTGAACAAAGCCATGCTCGGCTTCGCAAAGGCTGTGACACCTGGATACTCGATGCTGATCTAAAAGGTGCTTTTGACCATTTGAGCCATGAATTTATCCTCTCGGCAATCGGACAAGTTCCAGGCAGGGAGTTCATTAAGCAATGGCTTAAAGCAGGGTACGTAGAAGCCAATCAACTTCATGCAACAACAGCAGGAGCACCTCAAGGCGGGGTCATCTCCCCGTTGTTGTTGAATGTGGTTCTAGATGGCATGGAGCGACTTTTGGCAAGCTATATCAGCACGAGAGAACAGCAACCTTCTGCTCAAGCGAAGTGCCAAAAGCCCTACCGCAGGAAATCGCCCACTTACGGATTCATTCGTTATTGTGACGACTTCCTCATCACTGCCAAAAGCAAAGCCGACCTAGAAGCAATTGTGCCAACCTTACAGGATTGGCTACAACAACGAGGATTGGAACTGAACGCAGAAAAGACTCGCATTGTTCATGTCGAACAAGGTTGCCATTTTCTAGGGTTTACCCTGCAACAGTTCAATCAAAAATGTTTTTGCCGACCGCAGAAACAGAAGGTAATGCAGTTTCTACAACGGATTCGGGATTGGCTTAAAGCTAATGCCCAAGCCAAAACAGAAGCTGTCATTCACTACCTCAACCCAATCCTACGAGGCTGGGCGAATTTCTACCGACACGGAGCCAGCAAACAAACCTTCTGCTACGTCGATAGCCAAATCTGGGAAGCACTCTGGAGATGGTGCCGACGCCGACACCCTAACAAAGGCAACAAATGGATTGCTCGCAAATACTTCAAGACCATTCAAGGATGCAATTGGATGTTTGCAACAGTGACTCAAGACCGTCAGGGCAACTCTACAACCGTTTCCCTGATCCGACTGGCATACATTCCAATCGAACGCCACGTCAAGGTCAAGGGCACAAACTCCCCAGATGATGCCATGTTAAAGGAATATTGGGAACAACGCCAGACCCGGTACGGCAAGACCTATTGGGAAAGAGGTTCTAAGTATCATCAAGTTGCAAAGAACCAAAACTGGTGTTGTCCAGTATGCGGAGATTTCTTGTGCAATGGAGAAGCAATTGACACGCATCATCAAGTGCCGCTGAGCAAGGGAGGAACCAATGCTATCGACAATTTGGTTCACCTCCATCAAGCTTGTCATCGCCACTTGCATAGCATGAGGATTCTGGAAAGTAGAAGGCTTGAGCCGCTTGATGGGACAACTATCACGAGCGGTTCTGAGGGGAGGGGAACACGGTGACGTGTTCCTCTTACCCGACATGGAGTTAAACTCAGCAGCGCCGTCACCCACGCCGCTGAGTTTAACTCGACTCCTTGGGCACAGGCTAGGATGCTACTTCTGTCGTTGGTGGGTTGCGGGT
>CADCTM010000541.1 GCA_902805485.1 uncultured Coleofasciculus sp.
TTGAGAATAGTTCACGTTACCTGGAAATCATTTATATCAAGGTGATTCGATATCAAACTCGGCAAGGGAGCAATTGCAACTCATCCCTTGGATAGTTGTAAAACGCTCTTTAAGCGTTTTATTAGTGTTAACAATCTTTACAATCTCCAGTTGACTTAGCATTAATTGAGCGATTTTCGGTTTAATCCACAGTTTACAGACTTGATAAAAAGTCGTTAAACCCCTTCATAGTGGGGTAAGCAATACTTTTATTAAGAGATGCTCCGAAGAGCAATTTGCTCGCTGATGTAAGTAATCAATTACTCATCTTGCAACAACCAAAAACCTGTATAAGTCATCCCCGAATCATCAGGTTGCACTAGTAAAAAATGCAAGCCCTTACTTAGTAACTTGCGTTGTTCATAGGTTTGGGCGGCAGTAGCAACTTCTTTATCCTCAAACGTCGCAACAACCCAACGGTCTACTAATCCAGCTTCTAAGATTAACCCATCGGGCGCACCAGCAATGTAATTAAGGGAAACGGGATTGACATTTTGAAGCCAACGTGCAAGGCGCATTGATTGGCGTCCGCCATCAATTACAACACCCGGCACAGGCACAGTTGATGCCAAACCAAGATTTAAAGGCAAGAGAAATTCTGGCATCTGCAAAATTGGAATCGGGCGTCCTGCAAACGCTTCCTCAATGTTACCTGCCGGCAGTGTCGCAAATCGCCATTGTTCGCCCCAAAGATTTTCTGGTAGAGGCGTCGGCGGTGGTTTTTCGAGAGAAGTAGCGTGATAAGCCTCAGCCGTGTAATTATCTTGGAGTCGGTATTGCAACGCCCGTTCCTGCAACCATTGCTTTAAAGCGGGAGTGCGTCGTGTCGCTTCTACGCGAATACCGAGTTGTTGCGCGGCTGTTGTCAGTAAACTTAAAGACTGGGGGCGAAACACTTGAATCAAATCTGGCAACCTAGTTGTACTCGCGGCGTTTTGCAACTGAGATACCAGCCAATCGCTATTGACGGACGGTTGGGGGCATAAGCCATCATAGGTAAAGTGCCTTGTTGCGTCACAAATCAACAACTCCCAAAGCGTCTGCCCATTCGCATCCTGCAAAGGACGCCGATAAAAATCAAGTTGCCAAACATCCATTGTTGTACCTTCATCTATTCTCAGGCTACCAGGATAGGGCAGCCCTGACACGTTTGGTGGAAGATGTTTATCGAGAAGAATTTAAAGCAGGATAATTGATCCGGACGCATACAGTCGCCTGACGTAAATTGCTGACATTCACTGACTTAAATGTTTGATTCAAGTTTATGCGAACGCATAATTAATAAACTGCCTGTTTTTATCCCTTGGTGGCAGTTTCCCTGGCTCAAAAATCTCTTGCTGATTGTACTGCTACTGTTAGTTTTTTTAGGACTGGGTTTGATTTATAAGCAAGCAAGACGAAAACGTTGGTTGCGTAGCCCAAAAACTCTTTTCATTTTGTTTTGCTTTAGCGCTAGTTTAGCGCTAATCCCACTTTTGCTCGATCAAGCTTTGGTTGTTTTCCTGCCCAAAGATTCTGGGGAAGTCGCCAATGCAATTGTAATTCTCGGACGTGGTGGCGGCGATTTTTATAAAGACCGAGTTAATCTGGCAACTGAACTTTGGCAAGCGAAACGGGCACCGCTGGTTTTTACAAGTGGCATTGTTGATGCTCCGAAGCTGATGTCGCAACTGAAGGAAAAAGGCATACCAAAACCAGAACTTGATGGCGAAAATTGTTCTTTAACTACCTCAGAGAATGCGATTTTTTCAGCAGCGATTCTACAACAACGGGGGATTAAGAAAATTATCCTCATTACCGACGCCCCCCATATGTTGCGATCGCTTTTGGTATTCCGTGCTAATGGTTTCACTGTCATTCCCAGGACAACGCCTTTACCTTCTTATTTAGGGGCTAAAGGGTCAACATTTATCAAAATCAGAGAATATGGTGGATTAATTAATTATGCTTTTAGAGGGCTATTTTTTTCGCAACGTTCGCCGGAATTAGATAATCCCGCTTTGGCAAACGCCGTAAAGCAAGATGCAAACTACGGTATGCGAAGCTTCCTTTGAT
>CADCTM010000542.1 GCA_902805485.1 uncultured Coleofasciculus sp.
ATCATGTAAGCATGAGCGCCACCGCCAGGAAACCATCTCGATAAATCGCTAGGATACCATTTGGATAAATCGCTAGAATTTTTCAGAGTACGCCAGTATTTAACAGCAGGTGGCAGCGGAAAATTATCCTCACCCCGACCAGAAATTCCTGCCTCACCATATTGTCCCGGCGCAATTAATACCACTGGTTGCTGTTGCTGCTGTAAAAAAGTTGAGGAAGTTTCTAATAATTTCCACGCTGGAATACTTTGATAAACTTGCTCCGGCGGAATGGAAAAGTCAATAATCGGTTGCAGCCACATTTGTTTTAACTGATAAGAAAATTGCGTCAATGGCTGTACACGCCCAGCAGATGAGAATATATCTTTGTAATCTTTATTAGTAGTATCCCTAACATAAGTTTTTACCTGGGAGCATCATTAAATGGCGCGATTCTCATGTATACCAAATTTTCGTCAATACCGCGCATATTTCCTCGTAAGCTCCAATTCGGGTGAGCCAACTCCTGCAAAACTTCTAACCAGACCCCTTTATCGTTGAGTAGCGAAGCAAATACAAACCAAGTCCCGTTATTTTGCACAGCAGTACGCAATGACTTGGCAAGTTTTTGGTCGTTTTCTTGTTGATAACGATCTAAAATATAGTCAAATCCAATGACTTTAGCCTTCTGGCTCGAAAGCTTATCTACTAGCTTTGCCAGATAGCTACGATCCATTGGTATTGGATTAGAAATTTCCGCTTGTTTAATTGATTCATCATCAATTTCTACGAGGAGTACGGGAGGCTTTTCAGAGGTAGGAACTTGATGGGTAAACTGACGATAAACGGCTTGAACTAAGACTCGTTGCTGGAGTAAAATGCTTTGTAAAGGCAACTGCCAGCTAATGAAGGCAAAAGCCCCAACAGCGATCGCTTCTTTTCGTCGCGGCAACCAAGGCTTAATTTTGTGGATGAATCCAACAGGTTTGAAGCGAAACGGTTCGGCATTGGGATGTCGAAATAGGGAAGGAATCAGATAGGCACTAGGATAAGTTAAGTGCTTTTCCAACTTGAGATACTGACAAGCAGCTAGCAACGCCTCATGAACATCCGCATACTCTGCCAACCGTTGGAGAAATCGTACGAGAAATTCTTCAGCCACTCGGTTATGAACAGGTTCTCGCATCACCGCCACTTGACTCAATCCCAGGTTAATCAAGGCATTGGCAAGACTCAACCCGTTGCAGGAATTGAACAGAGCAAATTGCAAACCCCTTTCCTTGGCAATGGTTAAGGCTGGGGCAAGTTCCTGGAAGAATAGAGAAACACCAGGAGCGATCGCGATTTCTCCCCCAAGTAGTTTTGTTTCATTACTATGTCCCGCAAAAAACAACACATCCCAGCCGCGTTCGTCAGTAATAGCCTTGACAATTTCTGCTTTTAATGAATTGATATCCTTGTCTGGTTGCCAACCAACAAACTCAATTGTGGCGATACGAGAAAGAGATTTTAGGGCTTCCTTTTCCGCTTTAAAGTCCAATCCAGTGTCATCGCCCAAAATTGCCAAAATCCGTGCTTTGCGATCGCGATTCTGAGGCTTCTTTGTCGGTTCTAAAATATTCCAAGGCTTACGGACAATCCTAATTTTAGCGGTCGCCGCAAATTTCATCCCAATTTCCCAAGCTTCCCAGGGCAGCCGCTCTAAATCCATAGGGCTGCAAGTGAGAAACACATCAACAGGTGATGAACTACTAGACCTCTCTTGATTTATAACAGCTTGTTCAAGAATTGAGCGGATATCATGCAATTCTCTAGAGCGTAACCATTGATGAAATTCATATAAAAGTTTAGTTTCAGCCTCGACGACTTTGGCGTGCCAATCAATCGGCGGTGCAGCAATATTACCCTTGGCTACCACTTTCCCACGTAATGCGGTTTTATAAAAACTTAGATAATCATCACTCCATTCTTGATAAAGTCTGCTTAATATTTCCGGGAAGGGGAACGTTACGTTAAGTTTTTGCCCTTGTCCCCAAGACAACTGAAATCGGCAAGATTTCTCAACTTGCTGAACTTCTAGATGGAACACGGAAGCAGTTTGATTCATGGCTTGCA
>CADCTM010000543.1 GCA_902805485.1 uncultured Coleofasciculus sp.
TGCTATATAGGAATTATTTTTAGTAATAAGAAGCAATTTTCCGAAATCCTCAAGTGTTTGAATGAAGCTATGTAGATATAGCCTGTTCTCTCAAAAAAGCCTTGTAAGCAGGTATAGAAGCCACGACAGCGTGAAACAATGCCAGAATAGCTATATTTACCTAAGAGGAGTGCTGATACCGTCTTTGACTGCCAAACCTGTAGTTAAAAACATCTGAAACACCGTAACGGCTTGTGGATGTTGTTCCGACATCTTCCCAATTGGAAAGAGTAAAATTACGATGTGCGATCCGGCAAGTTTGCACTATATTGCAATTACTCCAAAACAGCGCTAGTTCATTCTTCAACTGTATGCCTCTCTATTGCAGTCAAGGTCACGAAAATGACTCCAGTAACCGCTTTTGTCTAGACTGTGGACAACGACTCCCCCTTGCTGTGGGGCAGATTTTAGATAAGCGCTATCGCCTTGTTAGTCATCTGGCACAAGGGGGTTTCGGACGCACTTATTTAGCAGAAGCACTACATCGTTTTGGCGATCGCTGTGTACTTAAAGAATTTGCTCCTCAAGTACAAGGTACAGCAGAATTAGCAAAAGCAAAAGAATTATTTGAGCGAGAAGCAGGCGCACTTCATAAACTGCATCATCCTCAATTACCTGGCTTTTGGGAACTATTTCAAGCCGAGTTAGGCGGCGGTTTGGGCTGCCTATTCTTAGTGCAAGATTACATTGAAGGTCAAACTTATTTTGAGTTGTTAAAGTCGGGAATGCGCTTCAATGAGGCACAAGTTATCCAGTTTTTGCGCCAAATGCTTGCCGTGCTTTCCTATATCCATTCCCAAGGCGTTATTCATCGCGACATTTCACCGGATAACATTATCCTCAGAAATTCAGACAGTTTACCTGTATTAATTGATTTTGGTGGCGTTAAGCAAATTGCCGCAACAGCCGTTTCCAAGTTTAGCGGCATTGGCGCATTACCAACCCGCTTGGGCAAAAAAGGCTATGCTCCAGAAGAACAACTGCGACAAGGACAAGTATTTATTAACAGCGACTTGTACTCCCTGGCAGTGACAGCCTTAGTGTTATTGACCGGTAAAGAGCCTCAACATCTGTATGATATCTACAAGGCGGCGTGGTCCTGGGGACAGGAAATTCAGGTAAGCCCTCAACTAGAAGCCGTTTTGCAGAAAATGTTGGCACATAAACCAGGCGATCGCTTTATCAATGCTGATGCCGTCCTCCAAACTCTCCCGTTTCAACTACCACTTGCACCAATAAATCCGAATCATTCCACAATACAAACTAACGCCATTTCCCCAAAAATAAATCCCACTCCAGTTGTAAATCCAATTACACCAAGCGTTTCTAAAATTTCTAGAATACTAACATTAGTGTTTGCTCCCAAAGCAAAACAGGCACCGATTCCGATTGCTGCAAACGCCAACAAGCCAGTAGTAGCGCAGGTAAATCATCCAGTCATCAAGAAACCCTCCTTTTTTCTCAGTCAGCTTATCTCATTAACGCTTAAACTTACAGTTGGCACAAGCTTAGTTTTAGTTACGGGATGGGCAGGTTGGGCAGTTATGAATACGGTAATTCGTGCAACTAACTTAGGGATTTTGGTAAAGCCAAATACTCCACCAAATACCTCAACTATTTCCGCCGAAGAAACTCGGAGCGAGAAACTTTTGAGTCGCCGAAAAGCTTTAGGAATTAGCGAAGTCTCTTTTAATAATCAGGTAAATCAAAAATTTTATGCCAAACACCCGGAGTTAAACGGGCGTCAACTTACAGATAAACCAGAAGATGCCGCATTACGCGAGGAGTGGTATGCGATCGCTCAAGAGTTACTTCGTTAACTTGATTTTGAGGAATAGAGTCGATTGGTTGCTGAATTGGATACATTCTGCATGGCAGTGAGTCAATCGTTTTAAAATAAAACCACAGATAATTAATGAGTGGTTATCAATCCCCTTGTCAGATTTTGAGAAACAGTTTACTAACTTGCATTGCAACTGGTGCAGAAGGATAGTGTATGAATAATCAAGAAATAACTTCGCCTTGCGGCTTCTGACTTCAGCATGACTCA